>JAFAKB010000015.1 GCA_019235885.1 Candidatus Eremiobacterota bacterium
GGACGTGAAGATCGTCTGCGGGATGCCGTCGGTGTAGCGGATGTCGTCGAACCGCGTGCGCCACGCCAGCGAGCCGTCGTTGTGATACGCCTCTTTGGCCAGCACGATGTGCGTCTCGGCATCGATCCACAGCCGCATGGTGCGTTCGCCGGTGTAGCGGCTGACGAGGTCGACCACGTCGGTCCTGCGGTTCGCGACCTGGTCGGTCGCCGTGCGCACCGCGCGGTAGTTGCCGTCGAGCAGCGCGATGTCGTCGACGATCGCGACCGGATCGATCGAGGCTTTGTTCTCGCTGACGACGACGCGCCTGCGGCTCGGGTCGACGTCCCACGACATCGCGCCGCGGCTGATCACGAACTGTCCGTAGAGCACGCGGGGCGCCAGATAGGTGCGGCGCGTCTCGTCGGGCGCACGGTGCTCGACCTTCGAAACCACGGCGAACGCACGCGTGGTCCCGCTGCGGATCGACTCCATCTGCCCGACGAACGAGACGTGCTTCGCGGCCGCCGCGGCGGCGACGATCAGCGGGCGGGCGTCGGTCGCGGCCGGCGGCGGGGCGACGACCGCGGCGCGGACCGGCTTCGGCGTGGCGTGCGGTTTGCCGGGCGCAGCGCGAACGGCCGGTGCACCGAGCGCG
Organism: Candidatus Eremiobacterota bacterium; assembly: GCA_019235885.1. Taxonomy (GTDB): domain Bacteria; phylum Vulcanimicrobiota; class Vulcanimicrobiia; order Vulcanimicrobiales; family Vulcanimicrobiaceae; genus Vulcanimicrobium. Next base: position 638 of record JAFAKB010000015.1, read on the forward strand.
AACAGCGCGAGTGCGACGGCGAGGCTAGCGGAACGCACCGTCGGCGTCGACCAGGGTCGCAGCGTCGGCGGTATCGATGTACGAGGCGGCGGACGAGGACGCCGGGCTGCGGTCCTGCGTGTCGCTTGAGTAGACGGCCGGGGCGACGCCCGGGCCGAACGGGTTCTGCTGAGCCTCGGCGTTGTGCACGTCGAGGTAGTAGGCGGCTTCGACGCCGACGGCGGCGGCCGGTTGCCGGAGGTACGGGGTCCCGACGTACGCGGCGATCGCCAGCGCGGCGGCGATCGGAACGGCGATTCGCGGGCCCCAGCTCGTACGCAGCCGCTCGATCCACGTGGGCTGCTGGTGGCGCACGGCGTCCCAGACCTTCGCTTTGATCATCGAAGGGAACTCGAGCTCGTCGGCGCGCGCGGCGCGGCGCAGCGCCTCGCCGAGCGCCGCCTCCTCGTCGTACACGGCGTTGCAGCTCGCGCACGTCTCGAGGTGCGCAAACAGGGCAGCGTCCGCTTCCGGCGTCAGCGCGCCGTGCAGGTAGTCGATCAGGGTCTCGCGGTCGTAATGTGTCGTCATCGTTGTTCTTGTTGCGCCCGGGTCACCAGCCGACGGAGAAGAGCTCTGGCCCGATGGAGGCGAGAGCGAACCGTCCCGATCGAACACCCCATGATGTCCGCGATCTCTTGGTAACTGTACTCCTCGATATCGGCGAGAACCACAACCTGGCGCTGTTCCGGTGAGAGCTGGGCCAGCGCCTTCGCCAGCGGCTCCCCCAGTTGCCCCGCCACGTAGTCTTCGATCGGGTCGACGGCCAGGGGCCGCTGTCCGCCGTACTCCTGCGGGGCGTTGTCCTCCGGGATCTCCTCCTGGAAACGCCCTTTTCGCCGCCGAAGTTCATCCCGATACAAGTTCGTGACGATCCGGTAGATCCAGGAGAGGAACGAAGTGCCTGGTTGGAACGAGCGCCAGGCCCGGTAGACCCGGATGAAGGCGTCCTGCGTGAGGTCGCGGGCGTCCGCCTCGTTGCCGGTCAGCCGGTACGCAAAATTATAGGTCGCCTTGCCGTACTGGTCCATCGCCTTCTCAAGGAACGCCGAGGCCTCTGCGGTGGGCGGCTCGATCGGCTTGCGCGGGACCCCCATCGGGAACTTGGCCTTCGGGAAAACGACCGCATCGGCCTCGCTGCGAGGCCGGCGGGCGTCTACTTACACGAGTTCGCGGCGGGAATGATGACTTTGGCGGCGGCGTCCTCGTATTTGGTGGTGAACGCCGAGATGTCGCCGAGGTCGCGGTCCAGCAGCTTGCCGTCGCTGAGCCCTTTGGGTTCGGGGTGCCGCGGGTTGTACGGGTTCTGCTGCTCGCGCAAGAACGGGCTGATCGGCGTCGGCGTTTGCAGCGGTCCGCCGCCGGGCTGCGCGATGTTCGGTCCGTTCGAGCGCTGCATGTTTTGCTCGCTCTCGCTGAGCTGACCGAAGCGGCGCATCCGCTCCGTTTCGACGAAGCCGCTCATCGTGTTGAGCTGCAGTTTTTGCGCAACCAGCACGTTCGCAAGCGTCGCGCGCAGCTCGCGCAGCGTCTTGGCGTCTTCCGGCTTTGCCGTCGGGGGAACGTCGAGCGCCGCCGATTTCAGCGCCGACTCGAGCGCGTCCACGTTCTTCACCATCGCGTCGACTTGGCGGTCCATCTGCATGAGGTGGAGGTCTTTCGCTTCGTCGGAGTCCTTGACGACGTAGTCGTAGATCTGCGTCCGAATCGTCCCGAACGTCCGGTCGTTTCTCAGGGCCGCGGCAACGGCGGGCGCGACTGCCCGGCGGATCGCCGTGCACAGCGGCTTGGCCCGCGTCGTGCCGATGATCGGCAGCGACGGCGAAGGCGGCGCGATCGGGTTGAGGTTGAACGGGTTCGTCGGGGTCGGCTTCGGCGCCGGAGCGGGCGTAGCCGCCGCCAGCAACACCGCCCCGAGCACGAGGTGAGCGAGCACCCCGCTTGCTTCGACGGCCCGACGTCCGTTCCGTGCAGGGCGAGCGTGGACGGCAGAGGAACTTCGGCGTGCCTAGCTCGATCGTTAGGAGCACCTCATTTTCCCCCGGAGCGACGATGGCCGCGGTCCACGCCACCCCACAATCTGCCAGCCAAGCGACCCCTGTACCGCGGCGGCGGAACGCGCTGTGGAAGTACCTGGCCGTCATGGGGCCGGGGCTGATCGTCGCCTTCGCCGACACGGAGGCCGGAAGCGTCGCGACGGCGGCGACCTCGGGCGCGCAGTTCGGGATGAAGCTCGTCCTGCTGCAGGTGCTGCTGATG
>JAFAKB010000016.1 GCA_019235885.1 Candidatus Eremiobacterota bacterium
ACCGGCCGCGCGCTGACCGTCGGCCTCACCGGCCCGCCCGGCGTGGGCAAGTCGACGCTGAGCGGTGCGCTCGTCTCGCACGCGCGCAAGCTCGGCAAGACGGTCGGCGTGATCTCCGTCGACCCGAGCTCGCCGTTCTCGCACGGCGCGCTGCTCGGCGACCGCATCCGCCTCTCCGAGCACTTCACCGATCCCGAGGTGTTCATCCGCTCGATGGCCTCGCGCGGTCATCTCGGCGGGCTCGCGGGCGCGACCGCCGACGCCGTCTCGCTGATGGACGCGTTCGGCAAGGACGTCGTTCTGATCGAGACGGTCGGCGTCGGCCAGTCGGAGATCGAGATCGCCGAGGTCGCCGACACGACGCTGGTCGCGCTGCAGCCGGGCAGCGGCGACTCGGTGCAAGTATTGAAAGCCGGCGTCCTCGAGATCGCCGACGTGTTCGTGGTGAACAAGAGCGATCACCCGATGGCGCTGCAACTACAAAGAGAGATCCGCTCGATGATGGAGATGCTCCGCTTCGAGGGCTGGGTTCCGGTGCTCGTCAGCACGCAGGCGGTCGAAGGCAAAGGGATCGACAAGCTGTGGGACGCGGTCGTGAAGCACGCGGCGTGGTTGCGCGAGAGCGGCGCGCTGCGCGCGAAGCGCCGCGCGGCGTTCGCACACCGCGTCCGCCAGCTCGCGCTCGGCACGCTCGAAGGCCGCATCGAAACGGCGATCGAGGAGTTGAGCGACGAGCTCGACCCGTACGCCGCCGCGCAGGACGTTCTGCAGCGCTTCGGCGTGCGCGACGGCGTCCACCCGCACGCCCACGCGCGCGCGCCCGGCGAGGTCCGCGCGCACGTAAAAGGACTGTAGCGCTGCGCGTCAGAGCGCGCAGGCCGCCGCCCCGGCCGCGCGCGCAGGCCGCATGCCGAGCGGGAAGGTCGCGCGCAGGGTGAGCGCGGCCGGCGGGCCGAGGCGGTCGATGCTCGAGAGGTAGATGCGGTCGGTGAGATTTTCCGCCGAAAGAGTCAGCGTGCCGCCGGCGCCGAGCGGCGCCGCGACGCGCGCGCCGATGAGCAGCACCCGGTTCAGCAGCTGCGTGTTGAGGTCGTCGGCGTAGGCCGTGCCGATGAACGACGCGTCGACGCCGTAGCGCACCGGACCGGCTTGCGCGTCGAGGCCGAGCGTCGCCTCGCGGTCGGGGACGTACGGCAAACGCTTTCCGAGCGTTGCGCGCGGTCCGGCCAGCACGCGCGCGTACTGCGTCTGGCCGCTCAACCGCGCGCGCGTGCAGCGCCCGAGCGCCGCGGTGTACGTCGCGAGCGCGCCGTCGGTGCGCGTGCGCGCGACGTTCGCGCGCTGCTGCAGCGTGGGCGTGATCGTCACGAAGCCGATCGCGTCGTTCACGACGGTGCGGGTGAGGTCGAACGCCAGCCGCGAGTGGCCGCCGAGCAGATCGATCCCGGCGCCGTCGGTGCGCGCCCGCTCGGGGATGAGCCCCGGGTTCGGCGCGAACTGCGTCGCGCCGATTTGAAAGCCGCGGACCAGCTCGTTCAGGAACGGCGCGCGGAAGCCGCCGCCGCTGCTCGCGCGCAGCGTCAGCGCAGGCGAAAGATCGTAGCGCAGCGCCGCGCGCGGGGAAACCGCCGCGTCGTCTCGCGCCTTCGCGTTGACGACCGTCGTCTTGCCGCCGCTCACGGTCACCAGCCGGCCGGCGGAGAACGTCACGTCGTCGTAGCGCGCGCCGGCGAGCGCTTCGAACCGCCCGAACCGCGCGTCGGCCTGCACCGCGAATCCGGCCAGGGTTTGGCTTCCGCTGCCCAGGCTCTGCAGCGCGCCGTTGCCGCCGCGCTGGTCGCTGATGCCGTGCACGCCGCGCACGTCCGCGCGCAGGTCGACGATCAGATGCGGCGCGCGCGCGGTCCAGCTCCCGAAGACGCCGTCTTCCCACGCCGGCACGTGCTGCACGTAGCGCAGCGCGCCGGGCTTCTGCGGAAACTGGTCGGCGACGTTGAGCACGTTGGTCTGGCGCACGTACGCCGCGAGCGAGCTCCCCGTGCGCTCGCCGGCGAGGCTGTAGCGCAGCGCGCCTTGCTGCAGCGTGCGGCCGAAGTCGTAGTTCGGACGGCCTTGGTCTTGCGCGTCGGTCGCGAACAGCCCGGACGCTTCGATGCTCGCTGCGCCGCCGGTGGTGCGCACGCGAAACTGCGTCGCGTCGCTCTGGCTGCGCGCGGGACGATCGACGCTGCTGCGCATTCCGTCGGGCGCGATCCGGTACGACGACCACGCCGACGACGACCACAGCGACGCCGCGACGCGCTCGCTCAGCGGCGCGCGAAAGAACAGCGACTCGTCGCTGCGCGCCAGCCCGCCCGCGCCGGCGCTCAGCGCGCCGTCGCCGGGAAACCGCGCGTCACTTTGCGGCGCACGTGTCTGCAGGTCGAGGACGCCGCCGACCGCGCCGGAGCCGTAGAGCGCCGACCCCGCGCCGCGCAGCAATTCCGCGCGCACGAGGTTGTCGGGCGGATACGCGGCCCAGTCGACCTGTCCGCCGAACGCGTCCTGTGCCGGCAGCCCGTCGACGAGCACCGCGCCGCGGTCGTTTCCCGCGCCGGCGAACGAGACGCGGAGCTGGCCGTAGTTGGTGAACGCGCTGTTGCTGCGCCCGCGGTCGAAGCCGGGCAGATCGCGCAGCAGCGCGTCGCTGGTCGCGGCCGGCGTGTCGCGCAGCGCTTGTGCGTCGAGCACCGAGGCCGCCAGCGGCAGCCGGTGCAGCGAGCTTTGCGAGCCGGTCGCGACGCGCACCGCGCCGATCACCGCCGGAACGCGGTGCAGCACAACGCGCACCGGTGCGCCGCCGAGCACGACCGACGCGCGCGCGAACTCCGGCGCTTCGACCGTCGCCGACGTCGCGACGAAGCCCGGGCGCGGCGACGCTTCGCCGGCGCGGCCGGTCGTCTCGACGTCGGTGCTGCGATTCGCCGCCACGAAGCGAACCGTCGCGCCGGCGACCGGCGCGCCGTCGTCGTCGACCACCGTCAGCACCGGCAGGGCGGCGAACGCGAAGACGGCGGCGATCAGGATCGCGAGCATCGCCTCGAACCGGTGCGACGGATCGCAGCGGCGGTCCTACGCGGACGACCGGCGCGCGCGCACTCGTGCGCAGCGCCGCGAGGCCTCCGCGCCGCAAGCGCGAACCGCCGCAGTCGATGGCGGAAACGCAGCGCGTCGGAGTCGTCGGCGTCGGACGGATGGGCGCGAACATGGCGCGCCGGCTGCGCGAGGTGGGATATCCCGTCGCGGCCGTCTACGACGTGCGCGCCGACGCGGCGCGTGCGCTCGCGGCGGAGCTCGGCGCCGAGGCGGCGGCGAGCCTCGCGCGCGTCGCCGAGCTGAGCGACGCGATCCTCACCGTGGTGACCGACGACGCCGCGATGCGCGCGATCTACGCGACCGCCGGCGACTCGCTGCTGACGAACGCGCGCGGGAAGATCTTCGTGAACTGCGCGACGATCACGCCGCACGTGCACGTCGACGTGCAGCGCCTGGCCGAAGCCGCCGGTGCGGCGAGCGTCGAAGCGTGTCTGGCCAGCTCGATCCCGCAAGCGCGCGACGGCACGCTGTACATGATGGTCGCCGGGCGGCGCGAGGCGTTCGAGCGCGCCGAGCCGATGCTGCGGCAGATGAGCAAGAAGCTGCGCTACGTCGGCGAGGCCGGCCAGGCGGCGAAGGTCAAAGCGCTCGTGAACATGGTGATGAACGTCAACACCGCCGGGCTCGCCGAAGGGCTCGGTCTGGGCGAAGCGCTCGGCCTCGATCTGACGATGCTGCGCGAGGTGTTCGCCGAGACCGGCGCCGCTTCGCGCGTCCTCGAGACCGACGGGCTCGACATGCAGAACCGCGAGCACGACGTCTACTTCTCGGCGGCGCACGCGGCGAAGGACTCGCACATCGCGACCGCGCTCGCGCGCGAGCAGAACCTTCACCTGCCGCTCGCCGAAGCGACGGCGCGGCAGTTCGACGTGATGATCGAGCGCGGGTTGGGCGAGCTCGACAAGTCCGGCGTCGCGGAGCTCACCTTCCCTTCGCGCCGCGCGCAGCGATGAACGAGCGCCGGGTTCGCTTGAGCGACGGCGCGGAGACCACCGTGCAGCAATGGGGTTCGCGCGGCCCGCTCGTCGTCGGCGTGCACGGTCTGGGCTCGTCGCGGCGGGGCTGGGCGCGCATCGGCGAACGGCTCGCCGAGCGCTGCCGGGTCGTCGCGTACGACCAGCGCGGCCACGGCGACAGCAGCGCGAAAACGCCGATGACGCTGGCGCGCAGCGTCGAGGATCTCGCGAACGTCGTCGCTGCACTGAGCGAGCCGGTCGATGCGCTGATCGGGCACTCGTGGGGCGGCACGGTGGTGATCGCCGGCGGGCGCGAGCTGCCGGTGGAGCGCGTCGCGGCGATCGATCCGATGCTGTGGGTGGAGCCGGGCGTGTGGAGCGCCAGCGTGCTGCCCGAGTACCGCACGCTGTTCGCGCAGTCGCTCGAGGAGCGCGAAGCGTCGATCCGCCGCTCGTACGCGAACTTTCCGGAGGTCGAGCTGGAGTCGAAGCTGCACGCGACGCGGCGCTTGACGCTGGAGCCGGTCGCGGCGCTGGGCAGCGAGAACGCGATCGACGAAGGCCGCTGGGACTGGCGCGTGCGCGTGCACGACTATCCGAAGCCGCTGCTGCTCGCCCTCGCCGATCCGAAGCGCAGCGTCGTCTCGCCGGCGGAGCGTGACGAGTTTCGCGCGCGCGGCGGCCCGCGCGTGCGCGTCGAGGTGTTCGAGGGCGCCAGCCACTCGCTGCAGCGCGACGCGTTCGACCGCTTCATCCCGGTGCTGGAGCGCTTTCTCTCGGGCGAGAAGGCGTGAAGCGGGCTTTCCCGGCAAGGCTAGCGTACTCCGAGGTCGTGGAGACCGGACACGGAGGCGACTTGCGGGAGCGGCTGGTCCGGCTCGCGGGCGGTCTCGCGCGCATCGCCGAGCTGTCGAACGCCGCCGGGGCGACGCCGCAGCCGGCGAGCGTCGTCCGCGCGCTCCTCGACGCCGTCGCCGACGCGACCGGGGGGAGCGCGACGCTCCTGCGCCGCGCCGCGGACGGCAGCTACGCCGTCGTCACCGCGCTGGACGCCCGCCCGCCGCACGGCGGCCGCACCGCCGCCGCGCAGCCGCCGTTCCGGTTCGCCGACGCGCCCTCGGACGAGCTGGCGCTCCCGCTTCCCGGGCACGGCGCGCAGCCGGAGCTCGTCGTCGCGGTGCGCTGCGGCGAGCGGCGGCCCGACCCGACCGACCGCGCCGCGCTGGAGCTGGTCGCGGCGGCGTTCGCGCTCGCCGCGCGCAGCGTCGTCCTCTACGGCGAAGGCGAACGCCGGCGGGTCGAGCTGCTCGACGCGCGCGCGACGCAGGCCGAGCTCGTCGCGCGGCTGGCGCGCGACGTCCGCGGGCCGGTGACGAGCATCGTCGGCTTCGCCCGGCTGCTCGAGGAAGACGAACGCTTCCCGGCCGACGCCCGCGAGGCGCTGGCGATGATTCGCGGCAACGGCGAGCGGGTCGCCGAGCTCGCCGCCGACGTCGACCTGCTCTCCCGGATCGAGCTGGCCGCGGTCGAGCCGCAGTGGCGGCCGGTCGACCTGGCCGCGCTCGCGACGGCGGCCGGCGCGGCGGTCGAGCGCGCGACGAACGCGCGCATCATCGCCGACCCCGACCTGCTCGGCTCGGCGCTGAACCGGCTGGTCGAAGAAGGAAGCCGGCCCGCTTCGCCGGTGCGGGTCCGCATCGAAGATCTCGAGGAGGCGGTCGCGGTCGAGCTGGCCGGGACGGGCGCCTCGCCGGCCGGCGACCCGGCGGCGCGCTCGATCGGCGGGCGGCTGGCGGCGCGGATCGTCGAGCGCCACGGCGGGACGTTCCGCAGCGGCGTCGTCGGCGCCGCCTGGTGGATCAGGCTGACGCTGCCGAACGACCCGCGCCGCGCGCAGCGGCGGCTGCGCACGATGCTGGTCGGCTCGCGCGAGTCCGGCGACGAGGTCGCCGAGCAGCTCCGCGGGCTGGGCTTCGCGGTGCAGCTCGCCGGCGACGCCTCGGAGGTGCGCGCCGCGCTGGCGACCTCGGCGGTCGACGTGATCCTCGTCCCGACGGTCCTCTCCGCCTGGGCCGGGATCGACCGGCTCTCCGCGGAGCTGCGGCGTCGCGCCGGGCTGGTCGCGATCGGCGGCGGCGAGGCCGGCGCGGTGAACGGCTGGGACGCCGCGGTCGCCGCACCGAGCGCGCCGGCCGACCTGCGTGCGGCGGTCTACGCGGCCGCGGCCAAGGCCCGGCTGCGGCGCGCCGCCGAGGCGTGAGCGTCGGGAAGATCGTGGGAAGAGGCCGAATCTGACCGTTCGACCGCGAAGGGACCGTCTGTGGCCAAGTTGATCGATCGCGCGTCGGGGCTCGGGCCCGACGTGACCCCGGAGTACCGCGAGCTCGTCGAGCGCTGGGAGGCGAAAGCCGAGCGGACCGCGCCCCGTGCCGGCAAGGGCTCGGGCGCGGTCGACCGCACCATCTCCGACGTCCCGCTCAAGGCGCTCTACGGCCCGGCCGACGTCGCCGGGCTCGACTTGGCGCGCGATCTCGGCGTTCCGGGCGAGTACCCGTACACTCGCGGGATCCATCCGACGATGTACCGCTCGCGGCTGTGGACGATGCGCCAGTTCGCCGGCTTCGGGAACGCCAAGCAGACCAACGAGCGCTATCACTTCCTGCTCGAGCAAGGGCAGATGGGGCTCTCGGTCGCCTTCGACATGCCGACCCTGATGGGCTACGATTCCGATTCGCCCAAGTCGCTCGGCGAGGTCGGGAAATGCGGCGTCGCGATCGACAGCGTGCGCGACATGGAGACGCTGTTCGAGGGGATCGACCTGGGCGCGATCACCACGTCGATGACGATCAACGGGCCGGCGGCAATCGCGCTCGCGCAGTACGTCGTCACCGCCGAGAACAAGGGCATCCCGCGCGCGAAGCTCGGCGGCACGCTGCAGGCCGACATCCTCAAAGAGTACATCGCGCAGAAGGAGTGGATCTTCCCGCCGCGGCCGCACGTGCGGATCATCGTCGACATGATGGAGTTCTGCACCCGCGAGATGCCCAGGTGGAACACGATCTCGGTCTCGGGCTACCACATCCGCGAAGCGGGCTCGACCGCCGCGCAGGAGCTCGCGTTCACGCTCGCCGACGGCTTCGCGTACGTCGAAGCGGCGATGGCGCGCGGGATGAACGTCGACGACTTCGCGCCGCGGCTCTCGTTCTTCTTCAACTCGCACGTCGACTTCTTCGAAGAGATCGCGAAGTTCCGCGCCGCGCGGCGCATCTACGCGCGCCGCATGCGCGAAGTGTACGGCGCCAAGGACCCGCGCTCGTGGCAGCTGCGCTTCCACACCCAGACGGCGGGCTGCAGCGCCACCGCGCAGCAGCCCGAGAACAACATCGTGCGCGTCGCGTACGAGGCGCTCGCCGCAGCGCTCGGCGGGACGCAGTCGCTGCACACCAACTCGATGGACGAAGTCCTCGCGCTCCCGACCGAGAAGTCGGTCGAGATCGCGCTGCGCACTCAGCAGGTGCTGGCCTACGAGACGAACGTCACGAACGTGGTCGACCCGCTCGGCGGCGCGTACTTCGTCGAAGCGCTCACGACCGAGATCGAGCGCCAGGCGCTGGAGTACTTCGAGCGCATCGCCGAGTTCGGCGGGATGGTCGAAGCGGTCGAGGCCGGCTTCCCGCAGCGCGAGATCGCGGATGCGTCGTACCGCTACCAGCGCTCGATCGAGGCGGGCGAGCGGGTCATCGTCGGCGTCAACGCGTTCGAGAAGCCCGACGAAGAGCTGCCGCCGGACCTGCTGAAGATCGGGCCCGAGATCGAGCGCGGCCAAGCGCGCGCGGTGCAGGAAGTCCGCGCGAACCGCGACGGCGCGGCCGTCGAAGCGTCGCTCGCGGCGCTGAAGCGCGCGTGCGCGAGCGAGGCGAACGTCATGCCGTACCTCATCGACTGCGTCAAGGCGGTCGCCACCGAAGGCGAGATCGTCGAGGCGATGGTCGGCGTGTACGGCCGCTACACGGAGAACACGCAGTTCTAACATGACCACCGCGAAAGCACCGGCTCGCCCGCTGCGCGTGATCGTCGCGAAGGCCGGGCTCGACGGACACGACCGCGGCGCGAAGGTTATCGCGCGCGCGCTGCGCGACGCCGGGATGGAAGTGATCTACACCGGGCTGTTTCAGACGCCGGAGCAGATCGTGCAGACCGCGATCCAGGAAGACGCCGACGGGATCGGGCTCTCGATTCTGTCGGGGGCGCACATGACGCTCTTCCCGCTCGTCGTCGAGCAGCTCAAGGAGAAGGGCGCCGACGACATCGTGTTCTTCGGCGGCGGGACGATCCCGGCGGACGACGCCATGGAGCTCAAGCGGCTCGGCGTGCGCGAGATCTTCACGCCGGGCGCGCCGCTCGCGGAGATCATCACCTTCGTCGAGCGCGAGTGCGGCAAGCGCAGAGAGCTGGCCGGCTGAGGGCGTGAGCGCACGCGCGGTCGTTCTCGCCGCGGGCAAGGGAACGCGCATGAAGTCGGCGCAGCCGAAGGTGCTGCACGAGTTGTGCGGCCGGCCGATGCTGTGGTGGGTGCTCGAAGCGCTGCGCGCGGCCGGCGCCGACGAGATCGTCGTCGTGACCAGCCCGGAGCTGGAGCCGCGGCTCGAAGGATTCGGCGTGCGCACGGTGGTGCAGTCCGAACAGCTCGGCACCGGCCACGCGGTGAAGGTCGCCTTGGAGGCGCTTGAGCCGCGCGACGGGTGCATCGTCGTCGCGTACGGCGACATGCCGCTGGTCGACCGCACGATCTTCGAGGACGTGCAAGCCGCGGTCGACCCGGACGCCGGGACCGCGCTGGCGCTCGTGACCGCGAAGATGCCGCTCCCGTCGGCGTTCGGGCGCGTCGTGCGCGGCGGTCCTTCGACAAGCGCAGGATCGGTCGAGCGGATCGTCGAGGCGAAGGACTGCACGCCGGAGCAGCTCGCGCTCGACGAGATGAACGCGGGGATCTACGCGTACGACGAAACCGCGTTGCGGCGGGCGATCGTGCAGGTCGGCAACGACAACGCGCAGCGCGAGTACTACCTGACCGACACGGTCGAGCTGCTGATCGCCTCGGGCCACCGCGTTGCGCCGGTCCCGGTCGCCGACTACCGCAGCGTTCTCGGCGTGAACGACCGCGTCGAGCTGGCCGCCGCGCGCGAGATCGTGAACCGCCGGCTGTGCGAGGAGCACATGCGCGCCGGCGTGACGATCGTCGACCCGGCGACGACGTACTTGGAGCCGGGGCTGACGCTGGCCACCGACGTGGTGATCCACCCGAACACGATGCTCTGCGGCGAGACGCGAATCGGCGAAGGGACGAGCATCGGGCCCAACACGCGCATCGCGGGCTCCTCGGTCGGCGCGCGCTGCACGATCCACGACAGCGTCGTCGCGGCGAGCGAGATCGCCGACGACGTCCACGTCGGACCGTTCGCCCACCTGCGCGGCGGAACGGTCCTCGGCCGCAACGTCCACGTCGGCAACTTCGTCGAGACGAAGAAGGCGCGGCTGGCCGAGGACGTCAAGGCGGGGCACCTGACGTATCTCGGCGACGTGACGGTCGGCCCGCGCACGAACGTCGGCGCCGGCACGATCACCTGCAACTTCGACGGCGAGCGCAAGCACGAAACCCACATCGGCGCCGACGCCTTCATCGGCACGAACACCTCGCTCGTCGCCCCGATCACCCTCGGCGACGGCGCGACCACCGGCGCCGGAACGGTCGCGATCCGCGACATCGAGCCGGGCGACAAGGTCGTCGGCAACCCCGCGCGCTCAATCGCGAAAAAGCCAGCCGGCGCTTAGCGCGCGGCGAGTTTGCGCGCGACGGTCACGTCGAGCAGCGGAACGGTGGCGTACTGCTCGGCGATCCGGCGACAGCGTTCGATCGCCAGTCCGGTGCGCTCTAGCGCGGCCGCGAGATCGCGTTGCGCATACCGTTTCACCGGGAGCCGTACCTCACCGCTCTCCGTCGGGATGGTCGCGCGTTCGTAGTAATGCTGGTCGGAGATGTCGGTGACGACGAGGGTGCCGCCGGGGCGCAGAACGCGCGCGAACTCGCCCGATGCTGCGTCGAGCGATGCACCGTGGCTGAGCACGCGCGTGCAAAGGACGGCGTCGAACGACGCATCCGCGAAGGGCATCACCACGATGTCGCCGCGCACTAGCTGTCCGGCGATCTCGGGATGCGCCGCGCGCGCCAAGCCGAGCTGCACATCGCTGATATCGATACCGACATAGTCCAAACCACGCACCCGCACAGGCGCCGCATAGCGGCCATAGCCGCAACCGGCGTCGAGCGCACGACCCTGCGTCGGCAGCTCCTCCAACACGACGTCCACTTCCAAGGTGTCCCACAGGCGGCTCCAGCGCCAATGCTGGTATGCGGATCCGGCCGCATCGTATGCGGCCTCCGTCGCGCCGGTCACGGCTTCTTGGGCCTCCGCAACTGCTGGACCGTGGCCGAGAGCTGGTCGATCCTAGACTGCAGCTTTGCTTCGTCGGCCTGCAGGCGACTCACGTCGTCGGGCTTTGCGGTGTCGTGCGCGGTGTGCGTGTTGATAAAGCCGGTGACCCATGGTTCAACTGCGGCGATGCCGATGAGGATGCCTAAAAACGCGGCCGGGATGCCGAGCACTTGCCACACCGTCGACGTCACTTGAGACTGCACGCGCTGCTCTACCTTTGCGATGTCGAGGAACGAGCTCGGCTGCGCCGCCGCCGACGCCGACAAATCCGCGTCATACTTGGCGTCGTCCGCGACCACGCGACGGCTCGTAGTTGCGGGGGCGACCTGATGGAACGTCAGCTTGCTGATGGCGACGCCGTGCTTAATCGACAGCGACTGATTGGAGAAGTTCACCAATTGGCAGCTCAGCGGGCCCTCGTATTCTGGCTCGATGAGACTCGCGTTCATCAAGCTGAGTCCTTGAAGTGACCAGCGATTGAGCTGCGTGTACATTCCCATGAGGTCCCTGGGAAACCTCACGCGCTCGACCGTCTTCAGAACGAGCGCTTGAGCCGGCGCGATTGTCCAGAACAGCGGGTTGTCGCCGCCGAGCACGATCTCTTTTCCGGTTTCCGGTGAGAACGCGCGGTCGGCGTGGATGTAGTATGCGCAATCGGTCAGCGACTTCGCGCAGAACGGCACGATGAGGCCGTGGTCGTTGCACCGGCGCTCGATCTCGGAATCATTCAGCACCATCTCGAATCGTTCTCCACGGGCGTCATGGTGGCGGTTTCCGTGGCCCCGCACGGATGAACCTGTTCGCGGCCGCCGAGCCTCGACGAGGGGGCGGGTGGTCCCCTTGCCCACTGAACCGTCGCCCGCCGCCACACCAGCACGCCCGGCAGTCCAGTCGATGTACTGCTGAACGACGGTGCCGTGCTGCGCGTTCGCGAGACCGGAAAGGGGCGCGCCGAGATCATTACGTGCTCGTCGCGCCGGTTACGGTCGGCGACGGCGCGGTCACCGCCGCGGGAGCCGTGGTCACGCGCGACGTACCCGCCGACGACACAGTCGCCCCGGCGTCCCCGCCAACTCGGTTGCGAAGAAGTCCGGCCGCTAGTCGTCGTCCGGAGCGAGGTGCGAAGGTGCGCGGTGCGCGGTAACGCCCGGCACGAGCGCAGCAGGGAAGGTGGCTCGATGGGCCGTCTTTTGTTGCTGCGATGGAGGAACGTCCGCGTGACTTCGTCGGCTACGGCACGCAGCCGCCCGATCCGAAGTGGCCCGGTGGCGCGCGGCTCGCCGTGCAGATCGTGATGAACTATAGAAGAGGGGCTCCGCGGCGTTCGCGTTCTCGCTGTACCGGCTGGCGCTGAGCGAACGGTGAGCATCGAGCATCCGCGCGACTTCGTCGGGTACGGCGCGGCGGCGAGCGGCCAGGGGGAGCCGTCGCCACCGCCGGGGTCGAACTGCTACGACTTCGGTGCGTCGGCGGTGAGGCTGTAGTAGCCGACCGCCAGCTGCGCCAACGACTGCACCGTGAAATCCATGAGCGTGTCGCTGAGCACCGGATCCCTGGTGAGCGTTCGCACGAACGAATGCTCCAGATTTGCAAGATTAGGACTTTCGATGTACGTGACCTTGAACGTGTTGCTGTTCTGTCCCGGCGTGACGGACACCCTGATGTCCTTATAGACGCCGGTCAGCTTCGAGGCGATCTTCGAGGCGAGATCCTGGGCGATGATTGCGCCGGTCACGACGAGCACGATCTTGAGGATGTCCTGAACCGACGCGAACGCCGACGTCTTCATTGTCGGTGGCGGAGTGCTCCATACGCCGTCCTGATAGAGGCGGGTCGCCGAAGGCGTCGTGGTGAGATCGATCTCGACCGAGTTTGACACGGCCTCGCTGAACATCGTGCTGGCCTCAACGTTCTGCTGGAACCAAACCATCACGAACTCCTTCGGGGTGAGGGTGTCGACGCCGATGACGACCTCATCCTCGGCCACGTAGATCGGCGTGGTGCTCTGTACGCCGTTCACACCCGTCGAGAGCTGCGAGACGCCGGGATGGATGGCGCCGAACTGGTTGTTCATCGTTATTCCGGTGCTCGGCCCCCCGGTCGATGGAGGGCCCAGAACGCCGGCGGCGTCCAGCGTGCTCTGCTGTCCCAGGCCGATGTTCACGGCATTCGTCGAGACGACCACGGTGACGTCGCTTTGGAACGTGTTCGTGCCGAAGAGCTGGTACGCCGGCGTCCACGAGAACATGTTGGTAGGGAGGTACTCACTCGCCGACTCCCAGACGACGTTGTACGTATCGTTGACCTTCTTTGCGAAGCACAGGTTGTACTGGCCAGCTTTCAGTGTTTCGAGATCATCCGGTGCGATCTGGATGGTTACGGATTTCCCGGTCGACGCCATTGGTTTCTGCTCATGAGCGAGCACTGAAGAAGACAATATGCTGCGGCGACAGTGCCACACCGCGTAACACCTATAGTGTTTCGCGGCACGCTCGTGTCGCGAAAACGTCGCCATCGTAGCACTCGCGCGCGCAGCGCGGCAACACGAGAACGAATCGATTGTTCCAACTCTTGACGAGAATTCTCAGCATTGCTTCGGGCGATGGCGGATCGATGAGCGCGAGAAGCCAAGCGCGTCGCAGATCGCTCGTTCTGAATAGCCTCGTTCGCGAAGGCGGTCGACCGCGATGCGCCGCATTGACGTGGTCGGGAGAAGGTCGCGCACCAGGCTGCGGGCGATGACGAGTCGGCGCTCCAGTTGCGCCACGTTCCGCCGCAGCGCTGATCTTGGCTCGCGGCGCAGTGTCTCCCCGTGCTAGCGCACTTCGCCAGCGATAAAGCGTGGCGATGCTGATTCCGAACCGGCGGCACGCGCCCGTGACCCCGATGCGGTGCGCAAGTGCCACTATTTCGCTCATTTCACCCCGAGAAAAGCGCGATCGTTTCAAGCGGCTCGGCCTCGCTAGAAGCTTCCGAGACACTTCATGGTGTGCGCCGTCGATCCGAACCTGCGCCGTTCTCGTTTTGGATGGACCGGCGATCTGTGGAGGAAACGCAGTCCCTCGGGCCGTCTTTCCTCCTGCATGGCCGAGCATCGTCGCGATTTTGTAGGGTATGGCGCGCGGGCGCCGGACCCGAAGTGGCCCGGTGGGGCGCGGCTCGCCGTGCAGATCGTGATGAACTACGAAGAAGGGTCGGAGTACGCGATCGGCGACGGCGACGGTACTTCGGAGACCTATCTGACCGAAGTGCCTGGTGCGACGCTGGGACCCGGGAAGCGCGATCTGATCGTCGAGTCGGTCTACGAGTACGGGAGCCGCGCCGGGTTCTGGCGGCTGATGCGGATGTTTCGCGAGCGCGAGATTCCGATCACCGTGTTCGGCGCTGCGCTCGCCCTTGAGCGCAATCCGGACGCGGCCGCGGCGATCCGCGAGGCCGGATACGAGGTCTGCTCGCACGGGTGGCGCTGGGTCGGTTTTCAGGATATGGATGAAGACGAAGAGCGCGAGCAGATGCGGCGCGCCGTCGCGTCGATCGAAAAGACGATCGGCACGCGGCCGTACGGGTGGTACTGCCGCTATGCGCCGTCGCTGAACACACGTCGGCTGGTCGTCGAGGAGGGCGGGTTTCTGTACGACTCCGATGCGTACAATGACGATCTGCCGTACTGGACGCGGGTCGGCAGGAAGCGGCACCTCGTGATCCCGTACACGCTCGACAACAACGACATGAAGTTCTCGGTCGCGCCGGGCTTCACGTCGGGCGAGGGATTCTTCCGCTACTTGAAGGATGCGTTCGACGTGCTCTACCACGAAGGGAAGACGGCGCCGAAGATGATGTCGATCGGGCTGCACACGCGGCTGGCCGGGCGCCCCGGACGCGCCGCCGCGCTGGCGCGGTTTCTGGATTATCTGAAGGAGCACAAGCGCGTGTGGATCTGCCGGCGCATCGATATCGCGCGGCACTGGATCGCGGCCCATCCCGCCGAGGAGTGGTTCGCCGCGCACCCCGCGGAGGGCTGATGCAGCCGGCGTACCGTCTGCCGAAAGCCGAGCTTCATCTCCACATCGAAGGAACGCTCGAGCCGGAGTTGATCTTTGCGCTCGCCGAGCGCAATAGGGTCGCGCTGCCGTACCGCTCGGTCGAGGAGCTGCGGCGCGCGTACGCGTTCACCGGCCTGCAGTCGTTTCTGAACTTGTACTACGCCGCGATGAGCGTGCTGCGGACGGAAGACGACTTCGCCGAGATGGCGCATGCGTACTTCGCGCGCGCTCGCGAGCAGGGCGTCGTCCACGCGGAGATCTTCTTCGACCCGCAGGCGCACACCGGGCGGGGCGTGACGTTCGAGACGGTGCTCGACGGGCTGTGGGGCGCAGTGCGTGAGAGCGAGCGGCGGCACGGGATTACCTCAAAGCTCATTATGTGCTTTCTGCGCGATCTGAGCGCCGACGCGGCGATGGCGACGCTGGAGCAGGCGCTGTCGTACGGCGAGCGTATCGTCGGCGTCGGGCTCGACTCCGCGGAGGTCGGCAACCCGCCCGCGAAGTTCGCGCGCGTGTTCGAGCGCGCGCTCGCCGAAGGCTGGAAGACCGTCGCGCACGCCGGGGAGGAAGGCCCGCCGGCGTACGTGTGGGAGGCGCTCGACGTGCTGAAAGTGTCGCGAGTCGACCACGGCGTGCGCAGCCTCGAAGACCCGGCGCTGGTCGCCCGGCTCCGCGACGAGCGGATCCCGCTCACCGTCTGCCCGCTTTCGAACGTGAAGCTGCGCGTCTTCGACACCTTGCGCGACCACAATCTCGGCAAGATGCTCGAGGCGGGACTCGTCGCGACGGTCAACTCCGACGACCCTGCATACTTCGGTGGCTACGTGGGCGACAACTATGCCGCCGTCGCCGAAGCACTTGAGCTTTCACCGACCGCGCTGACGACGGTGGCGCGCAATAGCTTCGAAGCTTCGTTCATCGACGAGCGCACGCGCACCGAGTACGTCGCGCGCCTCGACGCCGCGGGGGCCGACGCCACCTCCGCCGAGGCGAGCGGCGTGTGACGCTCCACGAGCGGCTGGCCGAACTCGCAGAGCTCGGCGCGACTGCCGAGGGGATCGATCGCGCGCTCTTCACCGCCCCCGAGCACGCGGCGCGCGTTCGCTTCACCGTCTGGGCGCGTGCGACCGGGTTGTACGTCGAACAGGACCGCGCCGGAAATCTCTTCGCACGGCTCGACGGCCGCGAGGACGGCGCACCGGTTCAGTGCGGCTCGCATCTGGACACCGTCAAGAACGGCGGCGCGTACGACGGCGCGTACGGCGTCGTCGGCGGGCTCGAAGCGCTGCGGCGCATCGCCGCAGCTGGCGAACGGCCGCGCCGGCCGCTCGAAGTCGTCGCGTGGGCGGGAGAAGAAGGGAGCCGTTTTCCGCTCGGGTGTTTGGGCAGCTCGGTGTACGCGGGGTTGACACCGTACGACGACGTGCTCGCGCTCAACGGCGACGACGGCGGGAGCTTCGGCACCGCGCTCCACGGCGCGAACGGATTGCTCGCCGGCGTGCCGGTGCGCGACGGTTTTCCGCCGCCTGCGGCGTATTTCGAGCTGCACATCGAGCAAGGTCCGGTGCTCGAGCGCGCCGGCGTCCGCCTCGGCGTCGTCACCGCGATCGCGGGACAACGGCGGCTCAGCGCCGTCGTCGAAGGCATTGCCGGGCACGCCGGAACGCTGCCGATGCACGACCGCGCCGACGCGCTGTGCGCGGCCAGCGAGCTGGTGTTGGCGGTCGAGCGCGCGGCGAACGAGATCGGCGAGTGTGTCGCGACGGTCGGGCGGCTGCTGGTCGCGCCGAACCAGACGAACATCGTCCCCGGCGACGTGCTCTTCCGCGTCGACGCGCGTGCGGTCGACGACGCGAAGGTGATCGCGCTCGAGCGCGCGCTGCGCGAGCGCGCCGCGCAGGTCGCCGACGCGCGCAAGGTCCGGATCGCGATCGAGACGCTGGAAGTGCGCGACGCCGTTCCGATGGACCCGCGGCTGCGCGGGCTGGTGCGCGCCGCGTGCGAGCGCCTCGAACCGCGCGCGCTCGACGTCCCGAGCGGCGCGGGGCACGACGCGATGTGCGTGGCCGCCGTCGCGCCCGCTGCGATGATCTTCGTCCCCAGCATCGGCGGCCGCAGCCACGTCGGCGACGAGCGCACCGCGCCGGCCGACCTCGACCTCGGCGTCGAAGCGCTCACTGCGGTGCTGCGGGCGGCGGCGAACGGCGGATAGGAAGCGCCCGCGGCGGCGGCGCATCGGAACGCTCATGGCTCGTCCCAAGTTCGCGCACGACGACCTTCAGGTTCCGGAGGAGCTGCTCGCAGCGCTGAAGCGCCGGCCGGGGCTGAAGGAAGCGTGGGATGGTTTCTCGCTCGCGCACCGCCGTGAATATGTGAGCTGGGTCGGCGAGGCGAAACGTCCCGAGACGCGCGCGGCGCGCGCGGAGAAAGCGGTCACGATGATCCTGGAGCGCAACAAGATCTGATGCTGTTCTTCATCTGCGGCTCGGCATTGCGGGGCCAGCCCGATCACGCCAACCTCGGCGCGGCGCGATTCGTGCGCGAGGCGAAGACGAAGCCACTCTACCGCCTGCACTCCGTCGAGGACAAGCACCCGGGGATCTACGAGGTTAGTGACGGCGGCGTCTCGATAACCGGCGAGGTCTACGAGCTCAGCGATCAGCAGCATCGTGACTTGCTCGCATCGGAACCGCCGAACTTGTACGAAGCACCGGTGCAGCTCGACGACGGCAGCAGCGTCAATGCGATGGTCTACCCGCGTGCGCTGATCGAGGAGCGCGGTTACAAGGACATCTCGCACCACGGCAGCTGGGCCGCATTCAAGGCGTCAACAAACGGCTGATGGACTTACTTCGGCGGTGACGAGCTGCCGCGATACGTCGAGTAACCCCAAGGCGAGAGCAGCAGCGGGACGTGATAGTGCCCTGCCGCGTCGGTGATGCGGAAGCGGATTGGGATCTCGTCGTAGAACGTCGCGACGTCCTCGAGCGCGAAGTAGTCCATCACCGCGAAGGCGAGCTCGTAGTCGCCCGGCTGCAGATCGGTCGCCAGCGGCGCGTCGGTGCGGCCCTCGGCGTTGGTGACGGCGACGTGCACCAGTTCGCGTTCGCCGTTTAGCTTGAAGAGCCCGACCGAGAGTCCGGCGGCCGGAACACCGCGCGCGAGGTCGAGGACATGCGTCGAAAGAGTCGCCATCAGATCTTCGCTCCGTTCGTGATCCAGGTTCCGAGCAGCGCGCGCTCGGCGTCGGTCATGTGGGTGACATTGCCGAGCGGCATCGCGTGCGTCGTGACGGCTTGGTCGTAGATGCGCTTGGCGTTCGCGGCCGCGTGCTGCGGCGTGTCGAGCAGCACGCCGGCCGGCGGCGCCGCAAAACCGGACTGCGTCGGCCGCGCCGCGTGGCAGACCGCGCAGCGGCGTTTGAGAATCGGCGCGACCTGCGCATACATGACGTTCTCCTTCTCGACCACCAGGGCGTTCTGAGACGGATGCGACGCGGCATTCCCGGCGAAGGCGGCGGCCGCGAGCACGCTCGCGGCTCCCGCCGGGAGCCAGAGGACGTATCGGTTCTTGTGCGTGAGGACGAAGAACCGGCGCACCAGCACGCCGGCCGCGCCGATCAGCGCGAGGACGAGCCAGCCGTTCGGCGCGCCGTACGTCATCGGATAATGGTTGCTGATCATGATGAACAGCGCCGGAAGCGTCAGGTACGTGTTGTGCACCGAGCGCGTCTTGCCCAGTAGCCCGGGGCGCGGATCCGGATCCTGTCCGGCGCGAATCTGCGCGAGCATCCTCTTCTGACCGGGGATGATGACGAACATCACGTTGGCGACCATGATGGTGCCGATGATCGCGCCGACGTGGATGTACGCCGCGCGGCCGCCGAACACGTGGAA
Organism: Candidatus Eremiobacterota bacterium; assembly: GCA_019235885.1. Lineage (GTDB taxonomy): Bacteria > Vulcanimicrobiota > Vulcanimicrobiia > Vulcanimicrobiales > Vulcanimicrobiaceae > Vulcanimicrobium. The sequence goes on from JAFAKB010000016.1 coordinate 18,525, forward strand.
CAACCCCCAGTCGGCGAGCAGGAGGAACGCCGCCACCGCCGTCCACAGCACCGCCGGCCGCGCCGCGAAGATGCGGCACAGCGCGTCGTAGACGAGCCAGCCGACCACGAGGGACGCAATGCTGATCGCGATCGCCACGCCCGGCGTCAGATTGAGGACGCTCGGATCGATCAGAAACGTCGATGCGCCGGCCCAGTAGATCAGCGCGAGCATCGCGACGCCGGTGATCCACGTGGAGTACGCCTCCCACTTGAACCAGTGCAGATCGTGCGTGAGCGGTTCGCCGCGCGGCCCGGTCGGGTACTTGCGATTGTGGTAGAAGCCGCCGCCGTGCACCGCCCAAAGTTCGCCGGAGACCCCGCGCCGCGCGTCGTCCGCGCTCTCGGGCGCGTTCAAGCTGTCGTCGAGCCAGACGAAGTAGAACGACGCGCCGATCCACGAGATGCCGGCGACCAGGTGCGCCCAGCGCGCGATCAGGTTGAGCCAGTCGAGCAGGGTTTCGTTCATTCGCTCACCGCGTCTTCGAGCCGCAGCCACGCGATCTTCGCGATCTCGGCGAGCGCCGTCGCGATCTCCGCTTCGTGCTCGTTGCGCGCGCGGCGCTCCAGCTCGCTGAGGATCGAGGCGCGATCGTGCTCGCGCGCGCAGATCACGAACGGAAAGCCGAACCGCGCGCGGTAGACGGCGTTCGCCGCGTCGAAGCGCGCGATTTCCTCCGGCGTGAGCCGGTCGAGCCCCGCGGCGGCCTGCTCGCCGCGCGAAGCCGCCGTGAGGCGCCCCTCGCGCGCGACCCGCCCGGCCAGGTCGGGATGCGCCGCGATCAGCGCGAGCTTGCGCGCGTGCGGCGCGCGCGCAAGGACGTCGGCCATCGCCGCGTGGAGCGCGTCGCGCCCGGCGAACGGGCGCCGTTCCCATGCCGCCTCCGCGATCCACGGCGAGTCCTCGAAAGCGAATCCGACCGCGGCGACGAACGTGGCGCGATCCGCTGCGTTCAACGCGGCGATGCTCGTCATCGCGGGACCGGTTCGATTCGCACGCTGCTTCTCCGTCACGCGACGCTGGTCGCGACGTTCGACGACGCCGGCCGGGAGATCCCGGACGGCGCGGTGCTGCTCCGCGGCAACGCCGTCGAGGCCGTCGGCCCGACTGCCGAGCTGACCGCGCAGGCCGACGAAGTCGTCGACGCGCGCGGGCTGGTGCTCTTGCCGGGGCTGGTGTGCACGCACCATCACTTTTTCCAGACGCTGACGCGGAATCTGCCGCAGGCGCAAGACGCCGAGCTCTTCGACTGGCTCGTCGCGCACTATCCGATCTGGGCGCGGCTCACGCCCGAAGCGGTGCGCGCGAGCACCGCGACGGCGATTGCCGAGCTGCTGCTCTCGGGCTGCACCACCGCGGCCGACCACGGCTACGTCTGGCCGAACGGCGCGCGCGTCGACGACCAGATCGCGATCGCGCGCGCGATGGGGCTGCGCTTCCACGCGTCGCGCGGCTCGATGTCGCGCGGCCGCTCGCACGGCGGGCTTCCGCCCGACGAAGCGGTCGAAGACGAGGCCGCGATCCTGCGCGACACCGAGCGCGTCATCCGCGGGCACCACGACCCCGCGCGCTTCGCGATGACGCGGATCGTCGTCGCGCCCTGCTCGCCGTTCTCCGTGACGCCGGAGCTGATGCGCGCGAGCGCCGAGCTGGCGCGCAAGCACGACGGCGTGCATCTGCACACGCACCTGTGCGAGACGCGCGACGAAGAGAAATTCTGCATCGAGCAGTACGGACGGCGTCCGGTCGAGCTCGCCGAGTCGCTGGGCTGGAGCGGTCCCGACGTATGGTTCGCGCACGCGATCTACGTTTCGAGCGAAGAGATCGTGCGGCTCGGCGACGCACGCACCGGCGTCGCGCACTGCCCGACCTCGAACATGCGGCTCGGCTCGGGAATCGCGCCCGTTCTCGCGCAACGCGATGCGGGGATGCGCGTCGGCCTCGGCGTCGACGGGTCGGCCTCGAACGACGGCTCGCACATGCTCGACGAAGCGCGCCACGCGATGCTGCTGCAGCGCGTCGCGCGCGGCGCCGGCGCGCTGAGCGCGCGCGAAGCGCTCCGGCTCGCGACGCGCGGCGGTGCGGCGGTCCTCGGCCGCGACGACGTCGGCGCGCTCGCGCCCGGGATGGCAGCCGACCTGATCGGCGTGCGCGCCGACGACCTCGCGACCGCCGGCGGCAGCGTGCACGACCCGCTCGCCGCGGTCGTCTTCTGCCGCATTCCGAACATAGATCTCTCGATCGTCAACGGCGAAGTGCGCGTGCGCGACGGCCGGCTCGCCGGCGTCGACCTGCGCGCGCTGGTCGAGCGCCACGAGCGTGCCGCAATGACGCTCATCCGCTGAGCGTGTGACCGTCCCCCTGGACGGCACCTGCGTCTGACCGGACGGTTTGACAACCGAGCGGTACTGTCGTACACTCGACGGCCCAGGGGTCAGGGGCAAGCGCTCGGGGGCGCAGGGGTGTCTCGATGGAAGTGGTTACTGAATCCCACCGGCTCGCCAGCGATACGGCATTGCTGAACGCTCGCTCGCGCACGGCCTCCGCGGTCAAGCGGTTCATGGAACGCTGGCTTGCCGACGAGCAGTTTCGCGACGAGGCAATCGGCGCTCTCGCCGCCGTCGATTCGCGGTCGCGTTACGGCGTTCGCGCAGCCGACGTGCGGTATCTTTGGGATCGCGCGTTCCGCGAAACCGTCGATGCGATTCCCGGCGCCCTCGAAACGCTCGGCCCCATTCTCGCCGAATACTTGCGCTTTCGCGAGGCGAAGCTGGCCTACGCCGAGGAGGTGCGCGCGAGCAGCGCACCGACGGATCAGCGCTGGCGCGCCTGGCGCGAACGCCAGATGGCGCGCCTTCGTTTCGAGGTTCACGAAAACGTGGACCGTGCGATCGTGCATCCCCTCTTTGCCTGCGAGCTCAGCGACGGCTGCTCCGTCGGCTGCTGGTTCTGCGGCGTCAGCGCGCCGAAGTTGAAGCTGCACTTCCTGCACACGCCGGAGAACGCGGCGCTGTGGCGCGCCGTCGTTGCGGCGTTCGGTCGCTGCGCCGGCCCCGCGGCGGCTCGCTGGGGTTTCCTGTACTGGGCGACGGATCCGTTCGACAACCCCGACTACGAGCGGTTCTGTCTCGATTTCTACGAGCTCCTCGGGACGTTTCCGCATACGACGACCGCGCAGCCGCACAAAGACCTCGAACGGACGCGGCGTTTCCTGCGCCTCTCCGAACAATGCGGCTGCCACCACAACCGGTTCTCGATCCTTTCGCTACCGATCTTGGATCGCGTGCACGACGCGTTCACCGCGGACGAGCTGGCTCTGGTCGAGCTCGTGTTGCAGAACAAGACCTCCGTCCTTCCGAAGCAGCTCGCCGGCCGCGCACGCAAGGAGGCGGCTCCGGGCGCCGGGGACGCTGAACCGTTGCTCGCCGGATCGACGATCGCGTGCGTCTCCGGTTTTCTCCTCAACCTGTGCACGCGCAGCGTCAAACTGATCAGTCCGTGCGCGTCCAGCCGCCGCTGGCCGCTGGGCTATCGCGTTTACGCGGAGGCGACGTTCACGGATGCGGACGACCTCGAGCGCACGATCGAACGTTTCATCGAGTTCTGCATGCCGCTGGAACCAGACCGCGATGCGGTGCTCGCGTTTCATCCCGATCTGACCTTCGAACCGTTCGACGACGGTTTCGCACTTTCTTCGCCGCGGCAGCGGTCGGTGTTCCGCGGATCCGCGCACCTGCGCGAATGGGGCGACCTCGTGCGCGAGCGGCGCTGGACGCCGGCGCAGCTCGGGGCGTACTTCTCCGAGCGCTACGGTGTCCGCGGCGGCGAGAGCGCCGCGTGGGCGCAACGCGTCTTCGACGCCGGCGCGACCGACGAGTTCCACGAGCCGGTCGCGCCCGAAGCCGAGCTTGCGGCGGTGCCCTCGTGAGCGCGGCGCCCAGCGTCCACTTCGTCGTCACGCCGTTTTTACCGGAACACCAGCCGGCGATCGGCGTGAGCTTGCTCTCCGGCGTTCTGCGCCAGCGCGGGATCGAGAGCGAGATCAGCTACCTCAATCTCGAGTACAAACGCCGGATCGGCGCTTACATGTACGCGTTCCTCTCGCGCGTCGTCCCCTCCGAGATGCTGCTGGCGGAGATGGTCTTCGCCCGAGCGCTGTGGGGCGAGCGCGCCGATTGGGACGCCTACGAACGGCAGTTCCGTATCTCTTTTGTCGATTTCGCGAGACAAGTTCCGCACGGCGACGATGAGGACACGGCGATCGCGACGCAGGCGATGACGTGGTCCGAAGTTGCCGATCGGGTTCGCGTTCTGTTCGAGGAAGCTCCGGCGGTCGTGGCCGCTTGGGCCGATCGGCTCCTCGCAGGCGGCCCGCGTGTGCTGGGCTTCACCTCGACGTTCCAGCAAAACGTTGCCTCGCTCGCGCTGGCGCAAGAGCTGCGGCGCCGCGCCGGCGAGGGCGTGAAGCTCATTTTCGGCGGGGCCAACTGCGAGGACGAGATGGGCCGCGCGATGGCCGACAATTTTACATTCGTCGACTACGTTGTCTCCGGCGAGGCGGAGCGGGTCATCGAGCGCGTGGTCCGCGATTGCGCGGATCCCGCAGCGCCGCGCGGCTTCGTCGCCGGCGAACGGGTCACCGAGATGGATGCGCTGCCGGTCCCCTCGTTCGACGCGTACTTCTCCGCTCTTGAGCCGGCGGAGCTGGAAAAGGCCACGCTGGTCGCCGAGTCGTCGCGCGGCTGCTGGTGGGGCCAGCGCTCCCACTGCAAGTTTTGCGGACTCAACGGGACCTCGATGCAGTATCGCAGTAAATCGCCCGACCGGTTTGCCGCCGAGGTCGCGGAGCTGTTTCGGCGGTACGGGCGCGAGCGGTTCTACATCACCGACAATATCCTCGACCTCGGTTACGTGAGCTCGTTCTTCCCGGAGATGGCCGCGCGCGGGACGAAAGTCCGACTATTTTACGAGACGAAGAGCAATCTGCGCAAGGAGCAACTCGAGTTGATGGCCGCGGGTGGCGTCGACATGATCCAGCCCGGGATCGAGAGCCTCAGCACGGATGTGCTGCGACTGATGGCCAAAGGCACCACCCGCCTGCAAAATGTCCAGCTCCTCAAGTTCAGCGAAGAGTTTCGCGTCTCGGTGAAGTGGAATCTGCTGTACGGATTCCCCGGCGAACCGGCCGCCGAGTACGAGGCGATGCGTGAGCTGATGCCGGCGCTCTATCATCTGCCGCCGCCGTCAGGGTACGCAAAGATCCGGCTCGACCGTTTCGGTCCGTACTGGATGGCGCCCGAGCAGAATGGGATGACCAACGTTCACCCATTCTGGACCTACGACTTCGTCTATCCCGGGCTCAGCGAGCGCGAACGCAGCCGCATAGCGTACTTCTTCGAGTACGACTATGCCGACGGGCGCGTGCCGTACGCGTACGCGAAAGAGTGTATCGATTCGGCGAACGCTTGGATTCTCGCGCGCCGCCGAGGCGCCACGTTGGAGCTGCGCGGTTCGAACGGGCGCTGGTACGTCGCCGATTCACGCACGTCCGAAAACGAGCGAACGACGGCGATCTCCGACAAGCACCGGGCCGTGCTGCGCCTGTTGGACCACGCCCGACTCCCGGACGATGCGCTCAAGGAGATCATGAGGGACCGCTTCGAGGGCGCGCTCGACCCCACCGAGTTCCGAGCTCTGACGGACGAGATGCTCGAACGGCGTTGGATCATCGAAGACTCGGGAAAATTGCTGAGCCTCGTGCTGAACCGTTCCGAGTTCGAGCGCGTCGTCGACCGCCGCGTGGCGATCCAGATGGACGATCTCGGGCTGACGCTAATGCCGGCATAGCGCCGGTTCACCTGATTAATCGACGCGCGTCGTCGAAGGAGGTTATCGATGTCCCAGGAGAACGCCGAGAAGTTCGTCGAGAAATTGCGGAGCGACGAATCCTTCAGGCAAAAAGTCAAACAGGCCGGTGAGTCGGCTTTCAAAGACCAGGCTAAGGCCGCTGGCTACGGCGACGTAACCATCGATGAAGTACACGCGGCGTTGCGGAGTTCCGCCGGCGCGGCCGGAGGACAGACCCGTCTCCAAGCCGCCGATGCCGTCGTCATCGTCTCTGTAGCGGTCGTTTAGGAGGTCAACGATGTCTCAAGAGAACGCCCAGAAGCTCGTCGAGAAGCTGCAAAGCGACGAGACTTTTAGACAAAAAGTCAAACAGGCCGGAGAAGCAGCTTTCAAAGATCAGGCGAAAGCCGCTGGGTACGGCGACATCTCGATTGACGAAGTCCACGCGGCGCTGAGGAGCTCCGCCGGTGAGCGAGGGCGGGTCAAGACGGAGTCCGCGGAAGCGGTCGTCGTCGTCTCAGTCGTCGTGGTCTGAGGGCCGGTGCTTCCGGCGCGCGACTCTCGTGAGGCGCGTCGCCGGAAGCGAAACCTCTACGCGGGGATCGACTCGCGCTCGGTGACGACCCGCTCGGTGCGCCGCTCGTAGCGCGAGTGCCGCATCCTTTCGACCGGCGTCGGCGTCATAGCCGCCATGTCGGCTCTGGTCCGCCCCCGGGTTCATTACGGCTGGTTCGTCGCCGCGGCGACGTTCGTGACCCTGGTCTGCACGGCCGGAATCCTGACCGCGCCGACGATGTTCATGCAGCCGTTCGAGAAGGAGTTCGGCTGGGACGCGCGGCCGCTCTCGGTCGCGATCGGGATTCAGATCGCGCTGTTCGGGCTGACCGGCCCGTTCGCCGCGGCCGCGATGGAGCGGTTCGGGCTGCGCCGCACGATCGTCAGCGCGCTCGCGCTGCTGGCGTGCGCGGAGTTCGGGATCACGTTTTTGCGCGCGGCGTGGCAGCTGCCGATCTGGGGCGCGGCGGTCGGGCTCGGCGCGGGCTCGATCGCGCTGACGTTCGGCGCGACGGTCGCGACGCGCTGGTTCGAGCAGCGCCGCGGCTTGGTGATGGGTCTCTTTTCCGCCGGCAACGCGACCGGTGCGCTGATCTTTCTGCCGCTGTTCGGGCAAATCATCGCGCACGTCGGCTGGCGACCATGCGCGTACGTCCTTTCGTCGGTCGCGATCGTGATGATTCCGGTCGTTCTGCTCGTCGTGCGCGAGCGCCCGAGCGATCTCCGTCTGCCGCGCTACGGCGCGACCGAAGTCGACGCGACGCTTCCGCCGCGCGTGAACCCGATCGCGCGCGCGTTCTCCACGCTGCGCGAGGCGACGCGCTCGCGCACGTTCTGGATTCTCGCCGGCAGCTTTTTCATCTGCGGCGCGAGCACCAACGGGTTGATCGGCGCGCACCTTGTTCCGGCGTGCGGCGATCACGGCATCCCGGAGACGCGCGCCGCAGGGCTTCTCGCGGCGATGGGCGCGTTCGATCTGGTCGGGACGACCGCGTCGGGCTGGCTCTCCGACCGCTACAGCAGCCGCTGGCTGCTCTTCTGGTACTACGGCTTGCGCGGGCTCTCGCTGCTGTTCTTGCCGATGGCGTTCGGGTTCGGCTTTCTCGGGCTGCCCGTGTTCGCGGTGTTCTACGGCCTCGACTGGATCGCGACCGTCCCGCCGACGGTGAAGCTCGCGACCTCGGCGTTCGGAGCGCAGCGCGCGCCGCTGTTCTTCGGCTGGATCGCCGCCGGGCACCAGCTCGGCGCCGGCCTCACCGCGTTCGCCGCCGGAACGATCCGCAGCCTGATCGGCAGCTATGACGACGCGTTCCTGATGTCCGGACTGCTGTGCCTGATCGGCGCCGGCCTGGTGCTCACCGTCGCGCGCCGCTACGCCGTCATCCCTGCACGGGCCTGAACCCGATAGGAAGCGCCGCGCAAACGGCGGACTCCACCCGAATGGACGGCAGGGCGCTTCGCACCACGGCACCGCGCTCCTCGCATGCCCGCTGGGAACCGCGTTCCGACCGCGATCCCGTCGGCCTGCTGCGCGGCATCTTCGCAACCTTGATTCCGGAGCTGGTTCCGGTACGGATCCAGCGGATGAGCGCGTCGCCGTTCGCGTTCTACCGCGGCTCGGCGGCGCTGATGGCGTCCGATCTCGCGACGACCCCGAACACCGGGATCACCGCGCAGCTCTCCGGCGACGCGCACGTCGCGAACTTCGGCGGGTATGCTTCGCCCGAGCGACGGCTTGTCTTCGACGTGAACGACTTCGACGAGACGGCGCAAGGCCCGTGGGAATGGGACGTCAAGCGGCTCGCCGCGAGCCTCGTCCTCGCCGGGCGCGAACGGAAGTTCGCCCCGAAGGCGATCGACGCGGCGGCGCGCACCGCGCTCGCGACGTACCGCGATCGGACGGCGGAGTACGCGACGAAGTCCGCCCTCGACGTGTGGTACGCCGCGATCGATGTCAGCCTGGCGGTCGGCACGGCGATGGACGCGCGCGCGCGCCGCGACTGGCTGCGCGAGGAGCGCGAAGCGCGGCACGAGACGGCGCTCGCAGCGGTGCCGAAGCTTACCGAGATCGCGGGGACTCAGCGCCGGTTCGTCGAGCATCCGCCGGTGCTGGAGCACGTCGACGATCCCACGGTGACGGTTGCCGGGGCTCAGAAGCTGCTCGACGCATACCGCGGCACGCTCCGTCACGATGCGCGCCTGTTGCTCGACCGCTTCACGCTCGTCGACGTCGCGCGCAAGGTGGTCGGTGTCGGAAGCGTCGGAACATGGTGTCTGCTGCTTCTCCTCGTCGACCGCGACGGAGCCCCGTTCTTGCTGCAGGCGAAAGAAGCGCGCGCGTCGGCGCTCGAGCCGTACGGCGGCACGGCGCCCTACGCGTCGCCCGGCGAGCGCATCGTCGCGGGGCAGCGGATGACGCAGGCCGCCAGCGATCCGCTTCTCGGCTGGGCCGAAATCGATGGCCGCTCGCTCTACATCCGCCAGTACCGCGACATGAAAGTCGCGCCCGACCTTACGACGCTGCGCCCCGACGAGCTGCAGGATTTCGCGATGCACTGCGGCTGGGCGCTCGCGCGCGCCCATGCCCGCACCGGCGACCCGCGCGCGGTCGCCGCGTACATCGGCCGCAGCGACCGTTTCGTCGACGCGATTTGCGCGTTCGCCCGCGCCTACGCCGACCAAGCCGAACACGACCACGCCGCCTTCGTCGCCGAGGTCCCGCACATCGCTTCGCCGGGCGCAGCGCACGGAGCATAGTGAAGCGAGCCGCTGTCTCAGAGAAGGCGGCGAAGGTCATCGGGCGTTAGCCCGGCGTCATCCAGAATTGATGCAAGCGTTCCGACCGGAACATCTTGCTTTGCATGCGCCGAGACGCTAATCGTACGATCGCCGCGTCGGAGACGTATATGTGAGCCGCGTTGTCGTAGTACGGTCCAACCATGACGTTTGAGCGCGCGAATGAGCCGGTCGCCTGTGACGACCGGAAGATGGGCAGACATCGCTCGCTAGGCCGCTGGAAGGCTGACGGTGACGGCCTCGATCACTACGGCTTCGATGTCACCGGCAGGAATCGGCTCGCCCCGCTCGCTGCGGTCTTCAATTTCGAGCTCGATGACCTCGCGAGCATTTGCCAATGCTTCGGCAATTGTCGCTCCGAACGTGTGGGCGTGTGGAAAGGCCGGAATAATGACGTTGTAGGCGGACCGGTCCGGCTCAGGATCCAAGATTACGCGATACGTCGCGTCCATGCTGTCTTGTTCGACAGAATACAAAACGTTCATGCCTATCGATCACGCGGTTCTCAGCCGACCACTAGGGGTTCGAGTTTCCAGGTTTTTCGCGTCGGAAGGGCGCCCGGTAACGGCTCGATTAAACCAATTTCGATTATGCGTTATCATTATAATAAAGCAGTCTTACTTCGTCGCGAGGTCGGGTTGGGGCGTTCGAACCGCTTCGATGGCGGCGAGGATGCGTTCGGGGCTCATGGGGAGGTCGTTGAGCCAGGCGCCGGTGGCGTCGTAGATCGCGGCGGCGACGGCGGGGGCGAACGGGACGAGCGGCATCTCGGCCACGCCGCGGGCGCCGTACGGACCGTTCGGGTCGGCGTGCTCCAAGATGATCGGGACGATCTCGGCGGGGACGTCGAGCGCCGTCGGGAGGAGATACGTGCTGAAGTAGGGCGTGACCATCTTGCCCTCGCGCACGATGAAGTTCTCGGTCAGCGCGTAGCCGAGCGCTTGCGCGATGCAGCCTTCGATCTGCGCTTCGACCTGCTGGCGGTTGATCGCGCGGCCGACGTCATGGACGCTGACGATCTTCAGCACGCGCGTGACGCCGGTGGTCACGTCGACTTCGACTCCGACCGCTTGCGCGGCGTAGCCGTAGCAGAAGTTCGGCGTCGCGGCGCCGGTTTCGGGATCCAGCGCCGTCGTGCGCGGCGCGCGGTACTCGACCGTCGCCTCGGGTGCTTCGCCGCGCTCCCACGCCCCGCGCGCCGCCTGCGCCGCGTCGTGAACCGCGCGGCCGCCCATGAACGTCATGCGGGACGCCGAGGCGGAACCGGCGTTCGGCGCCTGCGCGGAGTCGTCGCTGACCAGCGCCACGGCTTCGAGCGGAAGGCCGAGCGCCTCGGCGGCGATTTGGCGCAGGATCAAGTGCGCCCCTTGGCCGACGTCCGCCGCCCCGATCCGCACCACGGCGCGCTCGATGCGCGCCGTTCCGATCAGCTCGACCGTCGCCGTCGCGCGGTCGGGATAACCGAACGAATAGCCAACGTTCTTGATCCCGCTCGCGATCCCGATCCCGCGCCGCAGCGTCGCGTGTGGGTCGCGCTGCGCGCGCGGCGTGAAGCGGCGGCGCGCCTCGCCGGCGCAGCGCTCGAGCACCGCGAGCGCGCTCACGCCGGTGGGCAGCACGTTGCCGGTCGCTTCGGTGTCGCCTTCGCGGTAGAGGTTCTTGCGGCGGATCTCCGCCGGGTCGATCTCCAGCGCGCGCGCGATCCGCGCGATCATCGACTCGGCGGCCCAGTGCGCCTGCGGCGAGCCGAAGCCGCGGAACGCGCCGCTCGGCACGTTGTTGGTGTACACGACGATCCCGTCGGTCGACACGTTCGGGACGCGGTACGGGCCTTGCGCGAAGATCGTCGCGCATTTCAGCACTTCCGCGCTGGTCGACGCGTACGCGCCGCCGTCGGCGAGCGTGCGCGTCTCGACCGCGACGATCGTCCCGTCGCGCTTCGCGCCCCATTTCGTGGTGATGTGGAACGGATGGCGTTTGTGATGGCCGGCGATCGACTCTTCGCGAGTCCAGACGATCGCGGCCGGCCGCTTCAGCACGAACGCCGCGAGCGCGACCAGCGCCTGCACCGAGAGGTCTTCGCGCCCGCCGAACGCGCCGCCGATCTTCGCGTAGCGGATCGCCACCGCGCTCTCGTCCAGCTTCAGCATCGCGGCGATCTGGCGGCGGTCTTCGTGCAGCCACTGCCCCGCCGTTTCGACGACCAGCGTGTTGCCTTCGTAGTACGCAATCCCGGCGTCGGGCTGCAAGTACGCGTGCTCTTGCCAGGACGTCGTGAACGTCCCGCTCAGCACGACGTCGGCCTGCGCGAACCCCGCCGCAACGTCGCCCTTGCGGATCTTCTGGTGCAGCAGCACGTTCGTGCCGCGCTCGGGATGGACCAGCGGCGCGCCCGCGTCGAGCGCGCGCTGCGCGTCGAACACCGCCGACAGGTCGGTGTACTCGACCGCGACCAGCTGCGCGGCGCGTGCGGCCGTCTCGGGATCCGTCGCGACGACGAGCGCGACGCGGTCGCCGGCGTAGCGCACGCGCTCGCTGCACAGCACTTCCTGGTCGTCCTCGATCAAGCCGAAGCGGTTGTGCGGGACGTCCTTGGCGGTCAGCACCGCCACGACGCCCGGCATCGCCAGCGCGCGCGACGTGTAGAGGCGATCGATCCGCGCGTGCGGGCGGTGCGCGAAGACCGCTTTGCAGTGCAGCATTCCGGGGCGCACGAGATCCGCCGGATAGCGGGCGGCGCCGGTCACCTTCGCGCGCGCGTCGGGGCGCGCGAACGGCGTGCCGATCAGGCTCATGCGCGAACCGCGTCCGGAAGCGGCTCGCTGGCGCGCAGCGTGCGCGCGGCCTCCTCCATCGCGTCGAGAATTTTGCGGTAGCCGGTGCAGCGGCAGAGGTTGCCGCTGATCGCAGCTTGATGGTCGTCGAGCGTCGGCGAGCCGCACTCCTCGAGCAGCTTCGCGCCGGCCATGATCATTCCGGGAATGCAGAAACCGCACTGCACCGCGCCGCAGTCGACGTACGCCTGTTGCAAAGGATGCAGCTCCTCACCGTTCGCCAGCCCCTCGATCGTGGTGATCGCCGCGCCGTGCGCTTGGGCCGCCGGAACCAGACACGACATCACCGCCGCGCCGTCGAGCCACACCGTGCACGCGCCGCACTCGCCCTCGGCGCAGCCTTCCTTCGCGCCGGTCAAGCCGGCGTTCTCGCGCAGCGCGTTCAGCAGCGTCTTTTGCTGCGCGCCGCGCAGCATGCGCGGAACGCCGTTGATCGTCGTCTCGATCGTGCCGGCGAAGGCGCGCGTGGGGGCGCTGGGGGCCAGCGTCTCCAGCAGCACCGGCCGCTCGGGATAGCCGTCGGCTTCACGCCCGTTCGAGATGCGGTCGAGCGCGCGCGCGATCAGCGCGGCGAGCGTGGTGCGGCGGTAGCCGGCCGAGCCGCGCACGTCGTCGATCGGCGTGGCGTCCTCGCACGCCAGCCGCCCCGCCTCTTCACACGTCGCGTCGTCGAGCCGCCGGCCGACCAGAAAGCGCTCCGCCGTCGCGGCGCGCACGACGGTCGGCGCAAGACAGCCCAGCGCGATCCGCGCCTCGGTGACGTTCCCTGGTGCATCGAGCTCCACCACGACCGCGACGTCGATCACCGAGATCGCCTGCGCGCGCCGCAGCCCGAGCTTCAGAAAGATTCCACGCCGCCGCGCGTTCAGCGCCGCGAACCGAATCTCGCGCACCAGCTCGTCGGCCCGCAGCTGTGTAACACGAAAGCCGGTGTAGAAGTCGCGCAGCGCCACCGTTCGTTCGCCGGCCCGCGAGGCGAGCAGGAGCTCCGCGTCGAGCGCCAGCAGCGGCGCGATGGTGTCGTTCGCCGGGGAGGCGGTCACCAGGTTCCCCGCAACCGTGCCGCGCGCGCGAATCTGCGGCGCGCCGACCTCGATGCAGGCCTGTGCCAGCGGCAGCATCGCTTCGCGCGCGAACGGCGCGGCCAGCACGTCGTTGTGGGTCGCCAGGCCGCCGAGCGCAATCGCAGGGCCGTCCCGGCGGACGTACTTCAGCTCGCGCAGCGCCGAGACGTCGATCAGCGTCGCGGTGGGCTTGACCCCGCGCTGCAGCTCGACCAGAACGTCCGTTCCGCCCGCGACGATGCGCGCGGCGGAGCCGTGCTCGGCCAGCACGGCGAGCGCCTCGTCGACGCTCGCCGGCCGGACGATCGTACTCCACATCCCTGATAGGGTTCGCGGGGACGTGGAGAGCCTCCTTAGACGCTTAGCCGTTCAGCGCCAGCGTGAGCCCGAAGTCGGGGACGCGCAGCGCGTCCCCTCCCGCGTCGGGCGCGTCCTCGTCGGCGACGGCGAAGCGCGCGACGAGCGCGTCGAGCCGTTCGGCCTGCTCGCGCAGGGCGCGCGCCGTCGCGTCGATCTCCTGGACCCCCGAGGCGAGCTCGCCGGTCGCGAGCGCGGCCTGGTGCGCCGCCGCCGACTGCTCCTCGGCGGCGTGCGCGACCGGCGTCATCGTCTGGGTGATGTCGCGGGTCGTGATCTGCATCTGGCTCGCCGCCGCGGCGTTCTCCTCGACCCCGGCCGAGGCGCTCGAGACGTTTTCGGTGACCCGCAGCGAGGCGTCGCGCATCTCGCGCGCTCGCGCGGCGAGCTCTTCCGCGACGCCGGTCGTCGAGCCGACCGCGCCGCCGATCCGGCCCAGCGCGTCGGAGGCTTGCTCGGCGACGGCGAGGCCGCTCTCCATCGAGACGTCGGAGGAACGCATCGCCTCCGCCGCCGTGACGGTCTCGCGCCGGATCGAGGTCAGAATTCCGGATATCTCGCGGGTCGCGCCGGCGGAGCGCTCCGCCAATTTGCGCACTTCGTCGGCGACGACCGCGAAGCCGCGGCCGTGATCGCCTGCGCGCGCCGCTTCGATCGCGGCGTTGAGCGCGAGCAAGTTCGTCTGGTCGGCGATCTCCTCGATCGTGCGCACGATCGTCTCGACCTGCGCCGAGCGTTCCTCGAGCGCGCCCATCGCTTCGGCCGCCTTGACCGAGATGTCGCGCAGCTGCTGCATCGCGCGCTGCGTCTGCAGCACCGCGTGCGTTCCGCCGACGGCTTCTTTCGTCGCCTCGCTCGCCGACGAGGCGAGATCGCTGCCGTGGAAGGAGAGCGACTCGATCCCGTCGTCCAGCTGCTGGATCGCGCCGGTCGCCTGCTGGATCGCGGTCGCCTGGTGTCCGGCGCCCTGCGCGATCATCTCCGCCGAGCGCGCGAGCTCCTCGATCGCCGCGCTGGCGTGCGCGATCTTCGCGGCTTGGTCCTTCGCGCCGCCGGCGACGCTCTCGACGGCCTTCGCGATCTGCTCGACCGCGACCGACGCCTGGTTCGCCGCCGCCGACGTCTGCTCGGAGGCGATCGCGAGCGTCCGCGAGGCGCCGATCACGCCGCCGATCAGCTCGCGCAGCGCCCCCAAGCCGTTGGTGAGCTCCGTGCCGACGGTCGTCAAGCCTTCGGCGAGGTCGTTGTAGCTGTCGACGACGTCGGAGATCTCGTCGCGCGCGTCGTCGTGAATCCGCTCGCGCGCCGAGCTGAAGCTGGAGCGCAGGTCGCCGTGCGCGAGCCGGCCGAGCGCTGCGGAGAGCTCCGCGAAGTCGCCGTGCACCATCGTCGCCAGCGCCGCGGCGACGCGCGAGAGCCGCCGGGTCATCCCGCGCGAGAGCAGCGTCGCGTACACGATCGTCACCGCCAGCGCGAGCGACGCCACGATCAGTATCAGCCCTTGCACGCGAGCGATTTCAGCGTCGAAGTCCGCCGAGACGGCCCCGCGCAGCATTCCGCTCTCCAGCGCGTGCAGGTGTGAGAAAGCCAGGGTGGACACACCTGCGACGATCGCCAGCGCGACGATCGGAACGGCAAAACCGCCCGCGAGTTGAGCCCCGATGCGCAGCTTCATGCTTACTGTCATCGGCGCTTGCATGGTCGCTTTTCACCAATTGGCGCAAGATTATTCCAACAATCTTCGTGCATTGTTCCAGATTCGTACATTTCTGTTTCCACGCGCTAGCAACGCAAAATACCCGCGTGTGTTTAACTCCGCACCGCGAGTAACGTCGATGAATCTTGTTCCGCGGGGGCGCGCTGTTAGGCCGGGCGCACCGCCTCACGTCGATGGTGTTCGCGTCCGTGCACGCCGCGCACGGCGTTCCGAATGCCGAGCATGCCGGCCGTCCTCGGCCGGGCTTGCGCGGCGGGGCCGCCGCGCCGGCTCACTCTCATAAGCGCCACACCCACGAGAACACCTATCGGCACAACGGCCGCCGCTCCTTACCGGCCGCTTCAGCGGTGCGCGAAGTCCGGCGAGCCGTGTCCCAGGGCAAGCCGGCCGAGCGCTGAGGGTTCCTCCCCCTCACGGCGAACCCGACGCGCATGGGCTTTTCCGCGCGCGTGCTTCTCGACAGCGTCTCGCCCGCCGGCGTCCGCCTTACGACGATGGAAGTGCGCTACCCGCGCTTCATCCACAGCGAGGTTATGACGCATCGCAACTTTTCCCGGAATGCCGCGAGCTCGCGTGCCATTCCGATCAAGAAGATGATCGACGCGGTGCGCGAGGATCCGGCGATGCCGCTGTGGTGGGGACGAAACCAGGCCGGGATGCAGGCGCGCGAACAGATTTCCGAGGAAGCGCGCGCGCTCGCCGAGAGCGAGTGGAAAAGCGCGCTGGCCGACGCGCTCACGCACGCCGTGCGGCTTGCATCGAGCGACATCAACCTGCACAAACAGCTGGTGAACCGAATCCTCGAGCCGTTCGCGTGGATCACCGTCATTCTCACGGCGACGGAGTGGGCGAACTTCTTCACCCAGCGCACGCACGAAGACGCCCAACCGGAGCTCAAGTACATTGCCGAGAGGATGCTGCATGCGTACCGCGCGAGCGAGCCGCGGCCGCTGGAGCTCGGTGAATGGCACACGCCGCTCATTCAGGCGGACGAAGAAGCGATGCTGCCGCTGGAGCAGCGCCTGAAGATCAGCGTGGCGCGCGCTGCACGCGTTTCATATCTTTCGCACCAAGGGACGCGCGACCACGCGAAGGATCTCGAGCTCTACGAAAAGCTGCTCGGCGGGGGCGCGAACGGGCATTGGTCGCCGTTCGAGCACGTCGCCAAGCCGCTCGCGTCGCGGGACGACTGGTCCGGGAACTTCCGCGGCTGGGAGCAGTACCGCAAGCGCTTCCCGCAAGAGCATGCCTCGACGTTGCCGGACGAGACGCCGGTCCCGGCCCTCCCCTGAAAAACGTCATCCTGAGCCTTGAGAACGTCATCCTGAGCCTGTCGAAGGGCGCGTTGCGCCGGTTGCTCGTCGCCGTGCTGGTCGCGCTGACGCTGTGCTGCGCGAGCGGCGGAGCGGCCGAGGCGCGGACGCGGCTGGACGCGCGCGTCGACGCGCTCACGGCGAAAGACTTGCTCACGCGCGATCCGGCCGGCTTGGTCGATCCCGGGCGGCAGCGGCGCGCGCGCGCGATCGCCGACCTGCGCCACGCCGCTTCGACCGGCTGGGGGATCGCGCAGATTCTGGCGTTCTGGTGGCTGTGGCGCTCCGGCGCCGGCGCGCGCCTGCGCGACTGGATGCGGCGCCGCACGCGCAGCAAAACCGCGCAGCGGGTGGTGTTCGGGCTGGCGATCGGCGCGCTCGGCCCGCTCGCCGCGCTGCCGTTCGCACTGGTGAGCTATCGCGTCGGGTTCAACGCCGGTGCCACCGACGAACAGCTCGGCGCGTGGTTCCTCGACTACGCGATGCGGATCGGGCTCGACGCGCTGGTCGGCGCGCTGATCGTCGCCGGCGTGCTGACGCTGGTCGACAAGACGCGGCAGTGGTACATCTATCTCGCGCTGCTGCTGTACGGGGGCGCGATCGCCGGCGTCGCGTTCACGCCGCTGCTTCCGATCGGCGCGCCGCAGAAGACGACGCCGAAGGCCGTGGTCGCGCTCGGTGCGGAGATGGCGCGCGTCAACGGCGTTCCCGGCACGCCGCTCGTGCTGCTCGCCACTTCCCGCCACAGCAACGCGATGATGTCGCGGGCCGCCGGGATCGGCCCGACCGCGCGCACCGAACTCGGCGATGTCACCCTCGTGCACATGACGACGCCGGAGCTGCGCGTCGCGCTGGCGCACGCGTTCGCCCACGTTCTTTACGGCGATCCGCTGCGCCAGACGCTCATGGCCGTCACGCTGTTCGTGCTGGCCGCATCGATCGCCGTGCTGCTCAGCGACCGCGTCGGCTTCCGGCGCGACGACGACGCGCTCTCGCGGCTCGCGCTCGTCGCGACGTTCCTCGGCTTGGTGCTCATCGTCGTCTATCCGCTCTACAACGCGTACTCGCGCAACCTGGTGACCCGCGCCGACGAGCAAAGTCTGGCCGCGACGAACGACCGCGTCGCGACCGTGCGCGCGATGGTCCGTTACGCCGACGACGATCTCGTCCCGCTCTGCGACCGCCGCTCGATCCGCTGGTACTTCGACGACAGCCCCGCACTCGGCGGCCGCATCGCGCACACCGCCGGCACCGCCGACCCCTGCCCCGGCGGCGGCCCCGCCACCGCCACCCCACCGCCGTAAGCGCACGAATCGCCTTAAATCGCTTCCTGTGCTGCGGTATTCCCCGTCGTAAGGACAATACGAACGTACCACGATAATTTTTGGACGGGGGTCAGTTGACAACGGCATGCGGAGTGTGGCATGTAATGGTCGTGGGGTGTGGGCGAGCCGCAGAGCGCGGAGCTCCAGGCCTCGCTGACAGGAGAAGCGGGTGTTTCTTCGTTATCGTGCCGCGCTCGCGTGTATCGCGATCGCAGCGGTGCTCGGTGCTTGCGGCGGTGACGGTGGCCGCTCGATTCCCGGCCGAAGCGTGAAAGCTTCGGGATTACAGCACGCATCCAGCCGGGTGGTACGGCTCAGCGGCACCGCGGCCGGTGCACAGCTCTCGCGGGACGGTACGTTGCACATAGACCTCGGCGGACAGGGTCACGTGATCGAGATAGAATCGCTGACGGATGCTGCGACGCATTATCGCATTCATTTCGATCGCAGGCCGTCGCGCACGGTGATGTCGGTAATCGGTCAACCAGACTGTGTCGATCCCTGCGGCGACTTTGGCGGCAGCACACCTACGCCGACACCGACGCCGACGCCGCCGCCAAACTATGCGGAATGCTCAAAAGCTGGCGGAGCTACTTGGTATAACAATCTGAACGGCAGCTACGGATGCGTCAAGCAAGGCGGGCAGCAGCAGCTGTCGTGCGGAATACTAAAGTGGGACTATCCCGGGCATGGGCGATTGTTTTTCAGTAACGGACAAGATTTGGGAAATATCGACTATGCAATCGACCATGGTGAAAGCGGATGTACTCTCGGATGAACGTCCTGGAAAACGCGGTGCGCATCGTCGCCATCGTTAGCCTCATCGCTGCCGTTCCGCAGGCGAGCATCGCCAATATTGCTGCCGGCGGCTGCTACGAAGTCGGCCACGTCCCGTCATTGCCGCCGAAGACGAAGATTTTCGCAACGGCACAGCTTGAACTGGAGACAACGGGTGCGGATGGGCGACGCATCGTCACGACAATTGCGCGGCCCTCGCTGCTCGTGGCGAAGACGCGGATACCCGAAACGGACGAGCTCGTCTTCGTCCCCGGCGATAAGGGAAGCACTCGGCTGCGCGCGCATCCGTTGGTGTGCGCGTATCCGGCTGATGCCGTGCTGCCGGCGGAGTTTGCGAGCCGGGCGGCGGATATCGTTATTCCGTAGCGGTCAGATTCCGGGCATCTTCATGACGCCGCCGAGGGAGCTGACGCGCGTGTAGCCCGCGGGGACGCGGAACATCGCGTCGTCGGGTGTGTCGGGCTGCACGCTGGTGAGGTCGAGCTTCGCGGTGCCGCCGAACGCGGTCGGCGTCGCGGGGACGCTCTGGAAGGTGATCTGCAGCGGAAACTCGTCGAGGTCGTCGGCGAGCGCGAGCTGCGCGTGGTAGTTCTCGAGCGGCTTGCCGGTCTTCTGGCGCTTCAGCTGCACGTCGATGTTGGTCGCTGGGTGTCCGTTCACCGGTGAGTGGCCGACGAGCTGGATCGTCGCGCTCTGCACGTCGCGCAGCGTCGCCGCGATGCTGCTCATCGCGCTGAACGGATCGCCCGGCGCAGCGGCTGCGCTCGACGTCTGCGCCGGCGCGTTGCTGCGCGCCGGCGGGGTCTCGGTATAGTAGGTCTTGTTCGCGTTCGACCAGGCGGTCAGCGCGCCGTTCGCGCCGTCGTAGACGACGGTCACGCCGCCGGGGCCGATCAGCGTCGCGGCGAGCGCGCTCAGGTCGCCGCTCGCGCCCGGGAAGCCGAGCGAAAGCACGTCGAGCCGGTACTCTGCGCCCTTGTGGTACAGCGCGACGTTGCCGCCGACCGTCAGCGGCCGGCCCTGCACGTTGGCATTGACGACGAGGGTGCCGTTGGCGCGCAAACCGGGGAGCGGCGCGCTGCCGGCGGTCAGCGGCGCGGAGGCGAACAGAAGCGCCGCCGGGACGGCGAGCGAGGCAACTTTTCGAAGGTTCATCCTGTGTAGACGGTACCCGCGACCTGCGTCCCCAAATGCCGCGCGGTCAGGAACTCGACGATCGCCGCGTGCGCGACCCGGCCGTCGCAGATCTGCGCCGCGCCCACGCCGCCGCGCACGCCGAGCGCCGCGGCGCGCACCGCCGCGCGCAGCGTCTCGGCAAGCGTGCGGTCTGCCGCCACGTCGAGCGCCTCGGCGGGGGTGAGCTGGTCGACGAGCTGTTTCGTCTTGGCGTCGATCACGCCGCCTTGCTCGTCGAAGAAGATCGCGCGCGCCGCGCCGACCGCGCTCGCCAGCGCCTGGGCGACCTCGTCGGCGCCGACCGCGACGTCGTTCCCGGCGAATCCGAACGCCAGCGGCTCGACCACCGGCACGTAGCCGGCGTCGAGCAGCGTGCGCAGCAGCCGCGGGGCGACGTTCCCGATCGACTCGCCGGCGCCGGCCGGGATCATCCCCGCGTCCGCGCCGGATAGGCCGACCGCCGCGTCGCCGCTGCGGTTCATCGTGCGGACGACCGCGCGCGCGGCGTCCTTCGAGGGCGCGACGACGACCGGCCGCATCCCGAGGTTGCCGAGGAAGACCAAGTCGCTGAAGAACGTCGCGCCGTCGGCCCCGAGCGTCGCCTCGTCGACGCGGATCACCATGGTGCGCCCGCTCAGATCCATCACGACCCCCTTGTTCCCGATCAACGTCCTGATGACGTTATCGGTTCGTCAAGGAGCAAGCACCCAGGCCCGCCGTCAGTAGGCGGCTTCGGCCAGCGGCCGAAACGCGAAGCTAGTCGGCGAACTCCTCGACGTAGAAGACCTCGCCGTCGCCGGCCGAGACGACCGCGACGCCGAGGCGGTGCGGGTGTCCGTCCATGATGTTCTCGTAGTGACCGGGACTGCGAAGGAACGCCTGATTGGCCGCTTGCTCGTCGGCGTCGAAGGCCATGTTCTCCGCGGCGTAGCGGTAGCGGATCCCGGCGCTGCGGAGCCGGTCCTGGAACGTGATGCCGTTCGGGTCGGTGTGCCCGAAGTAGTGGCGCTGCGCCATCTGCTCGGCGACCTGCAGCGCGAAGCGCGAGAGCGAACCGTCCTCGGCGAGCGCCGGCAGGCCCCGCTGCGCGCGCGCGGCGTTCACGTCGTTGAAGAGCGCACGCTCCTCACCCGCAACGATCATAGGCCGGTGCGGGCGGATGTACGAAATCTGAATACAATCTTCGTCGGACGCCGCTGCCGCTAGTGGAACGAGCGCAACGAGCGCCGCAAAAAAAGCGACGACCCGGGTCATACCTCAATTTTCGGACGGGTGCGGGGCTAGACTTTAGCGTTGACGGAATTCATGGCCTGCGTCACACCGCCGGTTAACCAAAGGTCAACACCGGTGATCGCGCGGTCGACGATCGCAGGGAGTTCCTTCATCTCGGTTTCTGAGAAATCGCCGAGAACGCGATCGATCGCATCTGGATCATGACCGCGGCCGATCCCTATCCGCAAGCGCGGAAAGCCCTGTCCGAAGACGTCAATCAGGGACTTTAGTCCGTTGTGCCCGCCGCTCGAACCGCTCGCTCGCATGCGCAGCGTCCCGAACGGCAGATCGAGATCGTCGACGACGACGAGAATGCGTTCGGGCGGTATCTTGTAGAACGTCGCGACGCTCTGCACGGGACGCCCGCTGAGATTCATGTACGACTGGGGTTTCAGCAAGATCGCGTCGTGCGCGCGCGCGAGGGCGTACAGCGCCTCGCCTTTCTTCTGCCAGTCGCGCGGCCCGATACCCCAGCGGCGCGCCAGCTCGTCGACGACCATGAAGCCGGCGTTGTGGCGCGTGCCGGAATAGCGCGAGCCCGGATTTCCGAGCCCGGCGATGAGCGCCGGATTTCCGAGCCCCACGACGAGTAGCGGTGCGCCGTTCGCGGATTACTCGCCCTGCGGCGCCTCCGCGGGCGCTTCGGCCGGGAGCTCGGCCTCTTCGACGCCTTCGCCGACCGCCGCGCGCGTGATCTCGACGGAGACGACGACGGTGTCGGGCGGGGTGAGGAGCGTGAAACCCTTCGGCAGCGGGACTTGGCTCGCGGTGACGTGCGAGTGGACGGTGAGCTCGTTGACGTCGACCGTGAGGTTGTCCGGAATCGACTGCGCCGGGCCTTTGATCTCAAGCGTGTGCGTGACGACGTCCATCACGCCGCCTTGGTCGCGCACGCCGATCGGATTGCCGACGGTCGCGACGGGGACGGTGGCGGAGATCGACTCGCCGCTCTTCACGCGCTGGAAGTCGACGCTCAGCGGCTTGCGCGTGATCGGGTGGGTGTCGATGCGGCGCAGCAGCACCGAGTCGCGCTTCTTGCCGATCGTCGCCTCGACGATGTGCGACTTGTGGCCGCCGAGAATGAGGTCCGCGAGCTGTTTGGCGTCGATCGCGACCGGCGTCGACTCGCCGTGGCCGTAGACCACGCCCGGAATCTTTCCGGCGCGGCGCAGCGCGTTCGCCTTCGTGGTCCCGTGCGCGGCGCGCGGCTCGAAGGTAAGGGTTGAAATCTTGTGCTTGTTGGTCGGCATGTTGATATGTGAACCTTAAACCGGGGCGGGGACGGGGAGTTCGAGGGCGGCGGCAGCCGGTGCAGGAGGAGGTTCGCCGGGCGGCTCCGGGGACGGTTCCTCGGCGTTGAAGAGCTCGGAGACCGAGCGGTTCATCGTGATGCGCTTGATGGCGTCGGCGAGGATCTGCGCGATGGTGAGGTGCTCGACCTTCGGGGACTCGGTGGCGCGCGGGATCGTGTTGGTCACGATCACCTTCTTGATGTCGGAGTTCTCGAACTGCTTGATCGCGTCGCCCGCGAAGATGCCGTGCGTCGCGAGCGTGTAGACGTCGGTCGCGCCCTTCTTGCGCAGCGCCTCGGCGGCTTTCACGAGCGTCCCGCCCGTCGAGATCATGTCGTCGACCACGACGGCGATCTTGCGCTCGACGTCGCCGACGATGTGGGTGACCTCGGAGACGTCGGGCTCCGGCCGGCGCTTGATGATCACCGCGAGGTTCGACTTGAGCCGTTTGGCGAACAGCTCGGCGCGCGGCACGCCGCCGGCGTCCGGCGAGACGACGACGATCTTGTCGCCTTGCAGCCCCAGGTTCTTCAAGTGGTTGCAGAGCGTCGGCGCGGCCATCAGGTTGTCGACCGGGACGTCGAAGAAGCCCTGGATCTGCGCGGCGTGCAGGTCGAGCGTGACGATCCGCTCGGCGCCGGCCCGCTCGATCATGTTCGCGACCAGCTTGGCGGAGATCGGCTCGCGGCCTTTGGTCTTCTTGTCCTGCTTCGCGTAACCGTAGTACGGAATGACCGCGGTGATGCGGTTCGCCGAGGCGCGGCGGAGCGCGTCGATGATGAGCAGCAGCTCCATGATCGCGTCGTTCACGTTCGCGCCGTGGAGCGAGCGGCACAGCGATTGAACGACGAAGACCTCGGCCCCGCGGACGTTCTCGCGGATCTCGATGCGGACTTCTTCGTTCTTGAACCGGTCGACCAGCGCGTTCCCGACGCGGGTCTGCATCTTCTTGGCGATCTCCTCCGCCAACTGGCGGTTGGAGGTCCCGCTGAACAACAGGGGCGGCTGGACCACGAACTCGACTCCTTCTGCCTCCGGACGGCGCCGCGGCACCAGGGGGAAGCGAGGCTACCTTGCGGCAAGCGCCCCCAAGTGTCCTGGCTTGGTAAAGGGCGGGCCTCAACTCGGGTGGGGGGAAGCGTGTCTTAGACCAGCATGCCGAAATTCGAGCTCGTTTCGTCGTACCCGCTGGCCGGAGATCAGCCGAAGGCGACCCGGGCGCTCGCCGAGGGCGTGCTGCGGGGCGACCGCGCGCAGACGCTGCTCGGGGTGACGGGCTCGGGGAAGACGATGGCGATGGCGCGGATCGTCGAGCTGGTCCAGAAGCCGACCCTGGTCCTGTGCCACAACAAGACGCTGGCCGCGCAGCTGTGCGCCGAGTTCCGCGAGTTCTTTCCGCACAACGCGGTCGAGTACTTCGTCTCGTACTTCGACTACTACCAGCCGGAAGCGTACATCGCGCACACCGATACCTACATCGCGAAGGACAGCTCGATCAACGACGAGATCGAGCGGCTCCGGCACTCGGCGACGCAGTCGCTGCTGACCCGGCGCGACACGCTGATCGTCGCCTCGGTCTCGTGCATCTACGGGCTCGGCTCGCCGTCGGACTACATCGAGATGTCCGCCGACATCAAGATCGGCCAGAGCATCGACCGCGACGAGTTCCTGCGCAAGCTGATCGGGATGCAGTACCGGCGCAACGACCTGAACCTGGTGCGCGGGACGTTCCGCGTGCGCGGCGACACGCTGGAGTTCGTCGGCGTCGAGGAGGAGCTCGTGCACCGGATCGAGTTCTTCGGCGACGAGATCGAGGCGATCAACGTCGTCAACCAGCTCACCGGCGAGTACGTCACCTCGAAGGACGAGCTGAAGATCTTCCCGGCCAAGCACTACATCACGCCGGACGAGAAGCTGCGCCGCGCGATCGTCGAGATAGAAAACGAATTGGAAGAACGGCTGGCGTTCTTCAGGAGCCAGGGAAAGCTGCTCGAAGCGCAGCGGCTCGAGCAGCGCACGCGCTACGACTTGGACATGCTGCGCGAGGTCGGCTACTGCAACGGGGTCGAGAACTACAGCGCGCCGCTCTCGGGGCGTCTGCCGGGCTCGACGCCGTGGTGTCTGCTCGACTTCTTTCCGCAGGACTGGCTCTTGCTCGTCGACGAGTCGCACGTGACGCTCCCGCAGGTCCACGCGATGTACGGCGGCGAGCGCGCGCGCAAGATCTCGCTGATCGAGCACGGGTTCCGGCTCCCCTCGGCGATGGACAACCGGCCGCTGAAGTACGAGGAGTTCGACGCGCACCTGAACCAGGTGATCTACGTCTCGGCGACGCCGGCGACGTACGAAGTCGGCAAGTCGACGCAGGTCGCGGAGATGATCATCCGGCCGACCGGGCTCGTCGATCCCGAGGTCGAGGTCCGGCCGACGCGCCACCAGGTCGACGACTTGATGGACGAGATCCGCGCGCGGAGCGCCAAGGGCGAGCGCGTGCTGGTGACGACGCTGACGAAGAAGATGGCCGAGGACCTGACCGACTACCTGCTCGAGAACGGGATCAAGGTCCGCTACCTGCACAGCGAGGTCGAGACGCTCGAGCGGATCGCGATCCTGCGCGATCTGCGCAAGGGCGAGTTCGACGTGCTGGTCGGGATCAATCTGCTGCGCGAAGGCCTCGACTTGCCGGAAGTCTCGCTGGTCGGGATCCTCGACGCCGACAAGGAAGGCTATCTGCGCTCGGGGACCTCGCTGATCCAGACGATCGGCCGCGCCGCCCGCAACGTCGAGGGCAAGGTGATCATGTACGCCGACGTCGTCACGGAGTCGATGGCGCGCGCGCTCGGCGAGACGAAACGCCGCCGCGAGATGCAGGTGGACTACAACCGCGAGCACGGCATCGAGCCGAAGTCGATCCGCAAGGAAGTCCACGACATCCTGAGCCTGGTAGGCGGCGCCGAGGGCGGCGCGGACGCGGCGAACGCCGTGCGCGCCGAACACCTCCCCCGCGAGGTCGCCGAAGCGATGGCGAAAGAGATCGAGCGCAAGATGCGCGAGGCCGCCGCGAACCTGGAGTTCGAGAAAGCCGCCGCGCTGCGCGACGAGCTGGTCGCGCTACGCCGCCAGATCGGCGGCAACGAAAGCGTCCTCTTCCAAGGCAAAGCCCCGAAGATCTTCCAGCACGCCCTCAAAGAGCTGATCGGAACGTGAAGCGAACCGCACGGGAATTGCATCGATGTCGCTGAAATCGCCTGAGTCTGCGGCGTTCACGCCGCGGTTCGGCGGGCTCTATCGCAGCCTCGCGATCAACGTCGCGCTGCCGCTGATCGTCGTGCAGGTGCTCTTGCACCGCGGCGTCCCAGCGGTGACTGCGCTGGCGGTCGCGGCGATCTTTCCGTTCGCCGATGCGGTGGTCGGGCTGGCGCGAAAACGGCGCTTCGACCCGCTCGCCGTGCTGTCGCTGATCGCCATCGTCGGCGGCCTGGCTACCTCCGCGCTCTCCGGCAATCCGGCGTTCGCGGTCGCCAAGGAATCGGTGTTCACCTTCGTCTTCGGAATCGCGTTCTTGGCCTCGCTCGCCGCGAAGCGGCCGCTGATCTTTCAGCTTGGGCGCGAGTTCTCGACGGGCGGCGATCCGGCGCTCATGGCGATGTGGGACGCGCGCTGGGAGATTCCGGGATTCCGGCGCATCATTCGCCTGATCACCGCGGTGTGGGGCGCCGGACTCCTGCTGGAGGCATTTCTCCGCTTGATCGTCGCGTTCACGCTGCCGGTCGCGATCTCGACGATCGCTTCGCCGGTGCTCGGCATCGCGATGATCGGCGGCCTGATCGCCTGGACGCTCTTCTACATTCGCACGATCAGGCGCCGCGTCGCCGCCGCGCAAACCGCTTCGGCGGGATAACGGCCGCTACCGCATCCAGCGCCGGATCGACGCTGCGACTAGCCCGGGGTGATCGCACATCGGGAAGTGGTTGCCATTTGGGACGACAACCTGCTCGGCAGCGGGGAATCGCCGGCGCCATTCAGCCTGGAAACGGAACGGGTCGTTCCGCTCGCCGAAGATCGTCAGCACCGGCACGTCGCGCAGCGCGGCGAGCGCCGTTTCGGGTGGCGGGGTTGGTCCTGGAGACGGCGTCGATTTTCCATCGACGCCTCCGCAGTCTACGCAGTCCGGCGGGTCGGTCCGACACGGTGCGCGCAGCGCCGACGGCCGGAGTGACGCGAAACTTCGGCGCTTGCGGTGGGACGAGCGCGACGTCGGCATGTCCGCCCGGCCAGAGGTGAATGACCGGAACTCTTCCGATTGCGACATCGACGCTCTGGAAGTGACCGGCGATCTGATAGTGGTAACCAGCGCGTAACTTCGCCTCGACCGCGGTTCGCATGGCGGCTTCGCGCGAAGCCTGCGGGGCACTGACGCGGGCCCCTGGCGAGATCGGAGCTATCGAGCTAGTACGCGAGCCTGTGCACCCGGAAGCGAGAGAGCAGATGGCGGCGAACGCCACGACTCTGCGATGAACACCCGTCATTTTGACCTCCACCGAAGAGCGGCAGAGACTTGCTACAGTCGTATGCTAGCAGTGGCCGCATCCGGCGTCAATAGCGCTCCTGTAATGCGCCCGCTGATTGGACGCATGGTCGTTGGGGTCGTGTGGGCGGGATTGTTTCTGCTCACCGCGTGCACTCGTTCGACGGACGAGGGTGTGGGCGGGCGGCACCCCTGGACGCAGCCGGGCGTGTTGCGCATGGCGACCAGCCTGTCGCCGAACACGCTGAACCCGTTTCTTTCGACGCAGCAGGTCGAGGCGCTGATACAGGCGTTCGCGCTCGATCCGCTGGTCGCGGTCGACGAGAACGGGCACGACGTTCCGATCCTCGCGGCGGCGGTTCCGACGCTCGAGAACGGCGGGATCAGCCGCGACGGGCTCACCATCACGTACCGTTTGCGCAAGAACGTGCGCTGGCAGGACGGCGCGCCGTTCACCAGCCGCGACGTGGCGTTCTCCTATCACGCGATCATGAACCCGGCGACGACGGTCGCCACGCGGCACGGGTACGACGAGATCGCGCGCGTCGAGACGCCGGACAAGTACACCGCCGTGTTCCGGCTGAAGCGCCCGTTTGCGCCCGCGGTGCACACCTTCTTCGCGCACAGCGACGCGCCGTACTACGTTCTGCCGGCGCACCTGCTCGCGCGGTATCCCGATCTGAACCGCATCCCGTTCAATTCGAAGCCCGTCGGAACGGGACCGTTCAAGGTCGAGCGCTGGGTGCGCGGCGACCGGATCGAGTACGTCGCGAACGACGACTACTTTCTCGGCAAGCCGAAGCTGCGCCGGATCGTCGTGCACCTCGTGCCCGACGAGAACACGATCGCCAGCCAGATGCGCGCCCACGAGATCGACTGGTTCTCCGCCGCGACTCCCCGCATGTACCCGCAGCTGCGCGCGATCGAAGGCGTGGGCGTGCGGCTCGTGCCGATGAACGCGAACGACGCGATCCAGTTCAACACGAAGCGCGCGCCGTACGACGATTCGAACGTGCGCCGGGCGATCGGCTTGGCGATCGACAAGCCGCTGCTGGTGCGCGAAGCGACTTACGAGACGACCGTGCCGGCGACGGAGGACCTGCCCTGGTTCATGTGGGCGTTCGACCCGAAGGCCGGGACCACGGCCCGTGATCTGCCGCGCGCGAACGCGATGCTCGACGCAGCCGGCTGGAAACGCGGTTCCGACGGAATTCGGGTGAAAGACGGAAAGCGCTTCTCGATGAGCCTCGCCTATCGCAGCGACAGCATCACCGACCGCAATCGCGGCGTGCTGATCGCCTCGATGCTGAAAGACGCCGGGATCGAGACCGAGCTCAAAGGCTACACGACCGCGCTGTTGTACGGCCCGCCGGGCACCGGCGTCATGGCCGACGGAAAGTTCGAGGCCGCCTTGCAGACCTGGTACGCCGGCAGCGATCCGGACAACTCGACGCAGCTCACCTGCGACCAAGTCGCGCCGAAGGGGTTCAACTGGTCGCGCTACTGCAATCCCGCGATGGATGCCGCGCAGCACGCCGCGCTCTCGCACTACGACCGCCCGACCCGCAAGCGCGCCTACGCGACGATTGAAGAGCTGCTCGCGCGCGACGCGCCCTACGTCTACCTGTGGTGGCCGCGCCAGATCGAAGCGGTCAACTCCGATTTGAAACACTTCCGCCCCAACGGAATCATCGAGAACTGGAACGCTTGGGAGTGGTCGATCTAGCCCCGTATCTGGGGGCGAGGCCATGCTTTGATCAGTCGTTCGTGCGCCGAATCGTCGATCAGCGCCAGAAGCCGGCTCTGCCTCGTCTCCTCGCGCTTCGCGCTGACGACCCAGAAGGCTGCGAGGCGCCGGTACGACGGCGGCTGCCGCAGAAAGAACGCCCACGCGCGCTCGTTCCGCCGAAACGCTCGCTCCATCTCCGCATCGAGCGCGGCCGTTCGGCGCGCGTCGTGCGCGCGCTGCGCCGCGGCTTCATCGCGCCGAGCGAAGGCACGCAGCCCCGCCGGATGCATAAGCTTCAGCTCGACGAGCTCCTTCGCGCGCTTGATGTTCACCGCGCTCCAGCTGCTCGCGGCGGCGCGCGGCGTGAACCGAATCTGATACGATTCGTCGTCGATCGGACGGCGGATGCCGTCGATCCAGCCGAAGCACAGGGCTTCATCGATGGCTTGCTGCGGCGACATGCTTCGCCTGCCTGAAGCCTTCCTGTAGAAGCCGACGACGAGCACGTCGCTCGTCGCATGGTGCGCTTCGAGCCACCTTCGGAATGCCGCTTGGGTAGCGAAGAACTTCGGTTTCAGCCGCGCCCCTCCGGCGCCTTGCGAAACGCGCGCAGGTATTCGAGCGTTTGGCGGTCGATCGTGCCGTCCGCGCGCACGCGGTTCTCCAGGTTCTCCACGTGCATGAACGCGACCAGCGCTTCGCGCGCCGCGTCGTCGAACGGACCTTCGTCGTGCCGTGCGAGCGCGCCGGCGCGGACGAGCTCGCCCACGATCTCGCGGCCGAGCGCGTCGTCGATCTCGAGCACGTCATGCGGTTCGGCCGGGAAGTGGTACAGCTTGTGCAGGTCCAGCAATCGCGCCAGCTCGTCGATCGGCGCGGGGTGGTCGTCGACGCGCAGGTCGACGTAGCGGTCGTTGAAGCCGCCGTAACCGCCGCCCGGCTTCACGACGATCAGCGCGGCGCTCTGCTGGCCGCGCTTGTCACCGCCTTCGCGCTGCCCCGCCGCGAGCGCGGCGACGAGCCGGTCCGCGAGCGTGCCGCGGGCATGCGCGAACGCCTCCGCCATCGCATCGACGACCGCCGGGCCGGCGAGGCAGTTTCCTTGCGCCGCGAAGCCGTCGCGCGCGATCCCGCCGGCCCACTCGATGCAGCGCGCACCGGTGTAGGTCGCGCTGCGGCCGCCGGCGGCGACGATCCCGAACTGGCGGTCGTCGGCGTTCTCGTCGGCGGCGACCAGCGTTTGCGCGATCTGCTCGGGCGGCTCCCCGCCGCGCAGCAGCTCGAGCGCGCGCGGGCCGAAGCTCGTGTTCGCCCACGCCTGCGTCGCGATCGCGCCGGCGCCGGCCTCGAGCCAGGGAACGACGGCGCCGACGGCGAGAAACTTGGACTGCACGGCGATCCCGATCTCGCCTTTGTCGGGATCGGCGGCCACGATCGAAAACGTCGAGAGCACGACCGGTCCGTTCGAAACCGGACGGCCCACTCTTTCCGAGAGGACCACCATGGCGGCGGGCTATCAGATCTACGTCAGCTTTTCCGGCGAGTCGGGCGCGAAGATCGAAAACGTCGGCGCGCTCTCGGCGACCGGCGAGTATCTCGGCGAAGTCCTCAGCGGCGGCGGCCCGTACGACGAGCTGCGCGGCCTCGCGGTCGACTCGGCTGGCCGGCTGTACGTCGCGAACGCGTACAAGAAGGGCTCCTCGGTCGACGTCTTCTCGGCGACGGTCAACGCCGACGGCTTCAGCCGCGACTTCCTCGGCACGCTGATCACGCCGAAATCGACGAACGCGCTGCTGCACCCGTACGGCGTCGCGTTCGACGGCGACAACCTGTTCGTCTCGAGTCAGGACACCAACGTCGTCTCCTCGTACGCGATCTCCGGGAAGAAGATGCCGAAAGCGACCACGCAGCCCGTCGCGCCGTACCTGCTGAAGCTCAACAAGAAGGGCAGCTATTACGACGGAACGTTCGTCGCGTCGGCCGAGCCGGTGCCGATCGGAAAGAAGAAGCCGGTGACGCCGCCAGCCGTCGATCCCAAGGACGGCGGCCTCTCGATGGAAGGCTTCGACCCGCAGACCGTGGAGCAAGAGCCGCACGCGGCCGACGCGTCCGACGCGGCGCTCCCGGCGAAGCAGCAGGCCCGCCACTCGGTGCGCGGGATCGCGTTCGCCGGAAAGCGGTTGTACGTCGCGGACCAGGCGAAGGACCGCGTCGGCATCTACGGCCACAAGCAAGGGACGTTCCACGGCTGGATCAATGCGACCGCGGACACGAGCGTGAACCCACACACGATGGACAAACCCGTCGGCCTCGCGGTGAACCCGGCGAACGGAAACGTCTACGTCGGCAGCCCGAAGAACGAAGCGATCTTCGCGTACGACCCGGCGACCGGCGTGCTCAGCCTGGTGATCAGCTCGGCGACCAGCTCGACCACGGGCGACCTGCCGAGCGCGGCCGAGGCGCTGCAAGACCTCTCCGGGCTGTCGTTCACGCCGGACGGCGGCACGCTGATCTTCGGCAGCCGCAAGCAGATGCAGCTCTATCAGCTGAACCTTTCGACCAACGAGCTCGCGCCGTTCGGCGAACAGCTCAAAGACGCGCCCGAGTGCGTGCTGGTGGTCAGCCTCTAGCGCGCAGGACCGCGCGCAGACCGCTGCGCGGGACCGGCGGCACGAGCGGCCAGTTCGGGGTGAGATCCTGCGGCGGCAGCGTCCAGTCGTAGCCGCGCACGAGCCGGGCGGTGAACAGCGCCATGAAGATCGCGGTGAGGTCGAAGCCAGGACAGCGGTGTCCGTCGGGCGGGCCCGCGCCTTGCGGCGTGTACGCGAACGCGTGCGCGCGGTGCTCGGCGCGTTCGCCGAACCGGTCGGGATCGAAGCGTTCGGGATCGGGGAAGCTCGCCGCCTCGCGGTCGTTCGTCCACACCGCCGCCGCGACGCCCCAACCTTCCGGGATGGTGAAGCCGTCGACCACGAACGCGCGCCGCGCCTTGCCCATGACGATCGGCACGATCGGCGCCAGACGCCGCACCTCGTTGACGACTTGCATGAGGTACGCGTTCGCCGCCAGCTCGCGCAGCGTCGGTGGTTCGGAAAGCGTCGCTACCGCCGCGGCGAGGCGCTCGCGCACGTCGGGATACTGCGTCAACGAGACGATCGTCGTGGCGAGCTGTCCGAACACGATGAAGCCGGCCAGGAAGAGATGGTGCAATTCGCCGGGCGCGTCGTCGTCGGCGATCGTGGTGCCGTCGTCGAGTCGGGCTGCGAGGAGCCGCCCGAGGCCGTCGTCGTACGCGCGGTCGCGGTGCGCGCGGACCAGCGTCCGGTAGTACGCGAGCGCGTCGTCCTTCGCGCGGACGCCGTTCGTGTACGGGGTTCCCGGGAGCGGGATCGGCAGCGAGGTGAAGGCGGCGGCAATGCGCTCGCAGCGCTGCACGAGCGCGACCAGGTCCGGTCCGGGCTCGAGGCTCGCAAAGACCGCGCCTAGCGTTTCGATCACGAGCCGCTTGAGCTCGTCGTTCCAGCCGATCTCGCCGGCCTCGCACCAGCGCGCGAACGCCGCGTCGACGAAGCGCGTCATCGTAGGCAGATACGACTCGATCGCCTCGCGCGAGAGCGCCGCCTCGACGGACCGCCTGCGCCGCGCGTGCGCGTCGCCGTTGAGGCCGTTCACCACGGTAGGCCCGCCGAAGAGCGTTTGAATGTTCCCCGGATTCGCGCCTTCGCGCACGACGTTCGCCGGATCGTAGAACGCCTCGAGCGGTTCCGGGCCGCTGAGCACCGCGGTCTTGCGCCCGAGCAGGTTGGTGCGAAACACGCGCCCGTGCTTGGCGCGCCGCTCCTGCACGAACGCGAACGGGTCTTTGACGAACGCGAGCGTTTCGCCGAGCCCGGGAAGGCCGTTGCTGCCCGGCGGCAGCGTGGTCGCCGGCAGGGTAGCGGTTGCCATGCGCCAGCATTCCTCGCCACCGGCCCGGGCCCTGGACGCGCCTTCGAGCCGCGCCAGGAACTCACAGGGCGGATGACGTTCACCCTCACCACGATGAAGGAGGTCCGAATGCACGTCCGACGACTGGGTGCCACCCTCACCGCCGCGTTCGCGCTCGCCGCGCTCGCCGGTCCGGCGCCGACGCGCGCCGCCGATCAGCCCGAGATCGTGATCGGCGCCGTCTTGCCGCTCACCGGAACGCTCGCCCAGACCGGCGCGGGGCTGCGCACCGCGATGGTGCTGGCGCAGGATCTGGTGAACGGTCACGTCAGCTACCCGCTGCCGGCCGTCGGGAAGAGCGGCTTGCCGCACCTGAACCACGCGCGCATCCGGATCGAGTTCGCGGATTCGCAAGGAAAGCCGGACCAGGCGCGCGCCGCGGCCGAGCAGCTCATCACGCAGCAGCACGCCGTCGCGCTGATCGGCACCTACGCATCCTCGACGACGGCGACCGCCTCGCAAGTCGCGGAGCGCTACGGGATCCCGTTCCTCAACCCCGACTCCACCTCGCCGGGGCTCACCTCGCGCGGCCTGAAGTGGTTCTTCCGCACGACGCCGCACGACGGCACGTTCGCCGAGAACTTCGTCCAGTTCTTGAGCGATCTCAAGAAGACGAAGAAGGACATCGGCGTGAAGCGCGTCGCGATCGTCGGCGAGGACGGCTTGTTCGGCACCGGCGCCGGCGACGCCGAAGACGCCGCCGCGAAGAAGGGCGGATACGACGTCGTCACGCGCGTCTCGTATCCCGCCACCACGACCGAGGTCAACGCCGAGGTGCAGAAGGTGAAGGCGGCCGCGCCGGACGTGATCATGCAAGCGTCGTACCTGCCCGACGCGCTGCTGTTCATGCGCGGCTACAAGCAGCAGGGCGTGAACGTCAAGGCGATCCTGGCGCAGGACGCCGGCTTCATCGACCCCGGCTTCGTGCGCACGCTCGGCGGTGACGCGGACGGCGTCTTCACGCGCGAAGTCTTCTCGCTCGACATCAAGCACCGCAACCAGGCGGTCCCGCTCATCGACCAGCTCTTCCGCCAGCGCTTCGGCGACAAGCCGCTCGACGGCAACACCGCGCGAGACTTCATGGGCGTGCTGGTGATCGCGGACGCGATCGACCGCGCCGGCTCGACGAAGCCCGACGCGATCCGCGACGCGCTGCGCAAGACGAACATTCCCGGCAAGCTCACCCTCATGCCGTGGAACAGCATCAAATTCGACGACACCGGGCAGAACGTCGGCGGCTCCGGCATCATCGAGCAGGTCCAGGACGGCAAGTACGAGACGGTGTGGCCGTTCGACGTCGCGGTGAGAAAACCGATCTGGCCGATGCCGGCGTGGAAGCGCTGAGCACCTTCGCGCAACTGCTCGCGGCCGGTGTGCTGACCGGCCTCGTGTTCGCGCTGGTCGCGGTCGGCCTGACGCTGGTGTACGGAGTGATGGACGTGGTGAACTTCGCGCACGGCGAGTTTCTGATGCTCGCGATGTACGCGACGCTCGGGCTCGCGCTGCTCGGGCTGGGTCCGCTGCTGGGGCTGCCGCTGGTCGCGATCGCGCTGTTTTTGTTCGGAATCGTCGTCTACCGCGTTTTCGTCCGGCGGCTGCTGGCGGGACCGCCGGAGGCGACGGTGTTCGGAACGTTCGGGCTGCTGGTGCTGCTGCAAGGGCTTGCGCAGGCGCTGTTCACCAGCGATTACCGCTCGGTGCCGGCCCCGCCGCTGCAAGCGACGATCCGGTTCGGCCCGCTCGCGCTCTCGCAGGCGACGCTGGTCGAAGGCGCGGGCGCGCTGATCCTCACCGCGGTGCTGTTCGCGTTCGTCGAGTACACCGAGACGGGCCGTGCGATGCGCGCCGTCGCCGAAGACCGCGTCGCGGCGACGCTGATGGGGATCGACGTGCAGCGCATCAACGCGCTCGCTTTCGGAATCGGCGCTGCGTGCGTCGGCGCGGCTGGCGCGCTGCTGATGCTCTCGTATCCGGTCTACCCGACCGCAGGTGCGTCGTTCGCGCTGACGGCGTTCGTCGTCGTCGCGCTCGGCGGGTTCGGCAGCATTCACGGCGCGCTGGTCGGCGCGCTGCTCGTCGGCTTGCTCGAAGTCTTCGGCGGCTTCTACCTCGCGCCCGAGCTGAAGATGGTGCCGGTGTACCTGGCCTACCTGGCCGTCGTGCTGCTGCGGCCGCAAGGATTGTTGGGCCGGCGATGACGACGGCGCGCCCGCATCTCATCGCGCTCGTCGCGCTCGTCGCGCTCGGGCTGCTCGCGGTGCTCGGGCTGCGCGACGCCGTCGTGCTCGATCTGATCTTCACGCTGCTGCTGTACGCGGTGCTGGGGCAGTCGTGGAACTGGATCAGCGGCTACGCGGGGAACATCTCGTTCGGGCACGCGATCTTCTTCGGCTGCGGCGCGTACGCGGCAGCGCTGTGCGTGACGCACGGGCTCTCGCCGTGGCTGGCGTTCCCGGCCGGCGCGGTCGCCGCGGCGCTGCTGGCGCTCGTCACGGGCTTTCCGACACTCGGCTTGCGCGGGCACTACTTCTCGATCGCCACGATCGCGGTCGCGGCGCTGGTCGACGCGTTCGTGCGGAACACGCCGTGGTTCGGGCGCGCGAACGGCTTCGAGCTGCCGATCGCCTCAGGCTGGGCGGCGCTGCAGTTTGCGGAGAAGGGACCGTACGTGCTGCTCGCGCTCGTGCTGTTCGCAGCGGTGCAGCTCGCTACGATCGCGCTGGAGCGCTCGCGGCTCGGTTATTATCTTCGCGCGCTGCGCGCGAATCACGCTGCCGCGGCGTCGGTGGGGATCGACGAGCGGCGCTTCAAGCTGATCGCGTTCGCCTGGTCCGCGGCGATGGCCGCGGCAGCGGGCGTGCTGTACGCGCAGTACACGCTGTTCGTCGATCCGCCCTCGACCCTGGCGCTCGCGATCTCGATCGACATCGCGCTGATCGGCGTCGTCGGCGGGATCGGAACGCTGTGGGGGCCGGCGGCCGGCGCGCTGGTCTACGTCGTGCTGGCCAAGGCGGTCGCGCTGCGGCTCGGCGGCGCGGGAAAGGGATACGATCTCGTGATTTACGGTGCCATCATCTGCCTGATCGCCGCGCTACGCCCGCACGGAATCGTGGGAACGATCGTCGACGCGCTGCGCCGCCGCCGCGGGGCGGTCGCTACCGTGCCGGCGGCGGTGCTTGCGACGATACTTGCGTTCCTGTTCGTCCCGGGTCACGCGTCCGCCGCCGATTCGCCGATCGACACCGCGCTCGCAAAGCGCGCCTGGGCCGAGCGGCAGGCGGCGTGCGATAGCGACCGCGGCGCGTTTTGGGGCATCTCGCTGTGCGGGCCGCAGTTGTTCGTCGACCCGCAAACGCATACCGCGGTCGCAAATCGCGATACGCCGTCGCTGCATGCCACACAGCGGGATGGGGTGTGGGTCGGGACGCTTCCGGCGTCGTTCCCCACCTCGAACACCGCGATCACGCTCGACGGCGAGCGGTGGTCGATGGTGATGTGGCCGCTTCCGAACGACCCGATCGAGCGGCGCATTCTCGTGGTTCACGAGTCGTGGCACCGCATCCAGGACCAGCTGCGCCTTCCGATGGCCAATCCGTCCAACGACCACCTCGAGACCGCCGACGGGCGGTACTGGCTCGAGCTGGAATGGCGCGCGCTTGCGCGTGCCGCGACGATGACCGGCACGGCGCGCCGTACGGCGGTCGCCGACGCGCTCGCCTTCCGCGCGGCGCGCTTTCGCCGCTTTCCCGGCGCTGCCGCAACCGAGAACGCGCTCATGATCAACGAAGGGCTCGCCGAGTACACCGGCGTCGCGCTGACCACGCCGGCGGCCGATCGCGCCGTGCGCGTCGTCGAGCGACTGCTCAGCGGACGGCAGCGCTCGAGCTTCGTGCGTTCCTTCGCGTACGCGTCGGGGCCGGCGTACGGGACGCTGCTCGACTGGGCTGCGCCCGGCTGGCGCCGCGGGCTGCGCGGCGGTGCTGATCTCGGCGCGCTGCTCGCTCGCGCGTACGGCGTCGAAGCCGACGCGTCCGCGGCGAGCCGGCGCGCAACGGCGTACGACGACGGCAGCCTGCGGTTCGCCGAAGACGCGCGCGCCGCGCGCATCGCGGCCCGCATTTCGCGGTATCGAGCGCAGTTCGTCGACGGGCCGGTACTGCGAATTCCACTGCGCGACGCGCAATATTCGTTCGACCCGAATTACGTCAGCCCCGTGCCGGGAGCAGGCAGCGTGTACGGCAATTTCGAGCTGCGCGGCTGGTTCGGTGAGCTGGAAGCGCCGGATGGCGCGCTGATCACGCCGGAGCCGGTGAGGGCGGTCGTCGCGGCGCCGCCGAACCTTACGACGACGTCGACGGCGGCCTGGAAGCTGACCCTTGCGCCGGGCTGCGCGCTCGTCCCGGATGTGCGCCCCGGCGACATGACGGTGCGCTGCGGGCGATGAGCGAGCCGGTGCTGCGCGTGCGCGGGCTCGCCAAGCGCTTCGGCTCGCTGCGCGCGCTCGACGGCGTCGAGCTCGAGGTCGCCGAGGGTTCACTCGCCGGGCTGATCGGTCCGAACGGCGCGGGGAAGACGACGGCGTTCGGCTGCATCGCCGGCGCCTCTAAGCCCAGCGCCGGTAGCATCACGTTTCGTGGGCGCGAGATCGCAGGCACGGCGTACCATCGCGTCGCCGCGCTCGGGATCACGCGGACGTATCAAGTCGTGCAGACGTTCGCCGACATGACCGTGCTCGAGGCGACGACCACCGGCGCGCTGTTGCGCCACCCGCGCCTGCGCGACGCCGTTGCGCATGCCGAAGAAGTGCTGGCGTTCGTCGGCTTGGCCGAGAAGCGCTATCGGCTCGGCCGCGCGCTGACGATCGCCGACAAGAAGCGGCTCGAGGTGGCGCGCGCGCTCGCCACCGAACCGTCGCTGCTGCTCCTCGACGAGGTGATGGCCGGCCTCACGCCCGCGGAGTGCCGCGACGCGGTCGAGCTGCTGCGCCGCATCCTCGCGCGCGGGATCACCGTGCTGATGGTCGAGCACGTGATGGAAGTCCTCATGCCGATCGCCGAGCACGTCGTCGTCATCGCCGCCGGCAAGACGATCTTCAGCGGAACGGCCGCCGATGCCGTGCGCGATCCGCGCGTCGTCGAAGTTTACCTCGGCTCGCCGCTCGAACACGGCGAGATAGCGGGCACGTCATGAACCCGTCGACAGCGCCACGCCCAGCCGTTCTGCTGGAGATCGACGGCCTTGCCGTGGCGTACGACGGGATGCGCGCGCTGCAGGACGTCTCGTTGCGCGCGGAGGCGGGAACGATCGTCGCGCTGGTCGGCGCGAACGGCGCCGGAAAGACGTCGCTCCTTCGCGCGATCAGCGGCCTCGCGCGCGCATCGCAAGGCACGATTCGCTTCGGCGGCGCCGACATCACCCGCATGGCCCCGCACCGCATCGTGCGGCTTGGCATCGCACACGTCCCGGAAGGCCGCCGCGTCTTCGCGTCGGCTACCGTCCGCGACAACCTGCTGCTAGGCGCGTTCGTCGACCCCGATGCGGCGCGCCGCGCGGCTCGCTTAGACGCCGCATTCGCCGCATTCCGGATCTTGCGCGAGCGCCTCGATCAGCGTGCCGCGACGCTCTCGGGCGGCGAGCAGCAGATGCTCGCGATCGCGCGCGGCACCATGAGCGGGCCGCGGCTGCTGATGCTCGACGAGCCGTCGCTGGGGATCGCCCCGAAGCTGATTCCGCAAATCTACGCGGGCATCCGCGCGATCGCCGCGAACGGCACGACGGTGCTGCTGGTCGAACAGAACGTGCGCGAGGCGCTCGCCGTCGCCGACACCGCGTACGTGCTGCAAACCGGCCGGGTCGTTCTGCACGGCGCCGCGCACGACCTGATCGGAGATCCGCTGGTGCAAGAAGCGTTCCTGGGAATCAGCGTCGCGTGACGGCGGGGGACGCCTTCGAGACATGATTTCGTCCCCGCGGATATTCGCCGCCTTGAGGGAGATCGCGTACTTGTCCGTCCGCTTCCGCGGCCGGCTCACGGGCGCCGTGTACCTCGCGTACTTCGTGCTGGCGGTCGGCGCGCAGGCCCTCGTCGGCCATGTCGCTTCGGGCGTGAGCACCGGTGCGAATGTCGTCGCGACGCTGTGCTACGCCGTGCTCGTGATCTTGCTGTACGGCCTGTTCTTGCCGCAGAGCCCGACGCGATCGGGCATCGCCGCGCTGGTCGGGATAGCGGGGTGCGTCGTGACCATTCTGGCGCTCTTCAACGCGCTTCCGCGCCAGGTGAGCCCGCTGTTGTTCTTCGGGCCGTACTGTGCGATCATCGGCTACCTCATCGTGGCGTCCGGCTTCGTCCCACGCGCGATCGGCTTGCTGCTGGTCTTGGCTGGGATGGGATGGGTCGCGTTCGCCGCGGGTCTGCTGCCGGCGCCGGCGACGAAGGCCGTCGAGGCGCTCGGCATCCTCGCCGAGGCCGCGCTGATGATCTGGCTGCTCGCGGCCGGGATCGACATGACGCGCTGGAACGCGCTCGTCGAGGTGGCGAGCGACGACGCTTCCTCCTCGGGAGAGCCGGCATGACGTGGCGCGCCGGCGTGGACATCGGTGGAACTTTCACCGATCTGGTCGCGCTGGCCGACGACGGGCGGCTGATTCGGCACAAGGTTTCCTCGACGCCGCGGGCGCCGGAAGACGGGCTGCTCGAGGCGTTGCGCGCGCTGCTCGGCGAGGTGGCAGCGGGTGAGATCGCGCTTGTCGCACATGCCAGCACCATCGCGACGAACGCGCTGCTGGGCCAGGTGCATTTGGAACTGCCGCGCGTCGCGTTCATCACGACCGAAGGGTTTCGCGACGTGCTGGAGATCGGGCGGCAGAACCGCAGCGCGATCTACGACCTCAACGTCACCCGGCCGAAACCGCTGGCAAGGCGTGAAGACCGGCTCGTCGTACGCGAGCGGCGCACGCACGACGGAGGCGTCCTGCGCGCGCTCGATACGGAGAGCGTCGGCGCGGCCGTCGCGACGATCGAGCAACGCGGGATCAAGGCCGTCGCCGTCGGGTTGCTGCATGCCGACGTGGACGGCTCGCACGAGCGCGAAGTCGCCGAAGCGCTGAAGGCTGCGGTGCCTGACGTCGAGGTGTCGCTTTCGTCGGAGATCGATCCGCAGTACCGCGAGTACGAACGGTTCTCGACGACCGTCGTCAATGCTGCGCTGGCGCCGATCGTGTATGCGTACCTCGAGCGCGTTGCTCGTGGCGTGCGGGCGGCAGGCGTGCAGGCGCCGATCTTCGTGATGCGATCCGACGGCGGGATGGCGGCGCTCAAGTCGGCTTCGCGGCGGCCGGCGACGCTGATCGAGAGCGGGCCGGCAAGCGGCGTCATCGGTGCCGCGTACGTCGGACGAGCGCTCGGAATCGACAACGTGCTCTCGTTCGACATGGGTGGCACGACTGCGAAAGCAGGCACCGTCTTTCGCGGTGTTCCGGAGATCAGCGCGTCGTTCGAAGCGGCCGGTGCCACGCACAGCGGTCGTTCCGTCAAGGGCAGCGGCTATCCGGTGCGGTTTCCCTTCGTCGATCTCGCCGAGGTCAGCGCCGGCGGTGGCACGATCGCGTGGATCGATGCCGCCGGAACGTTGCGCGTCGGGCCGCTCTCGGCCGGTGCTGATCCCGGTCCGGCCTGTTACGGCAGCGGCGACAAGCCGACCGTTACCGACGCGAACGTCGTGCTGCGCCGGTTGAACCCGCGCGCGCTGCTCGACGGCGCGTTCCCGATCGACGCCGATCGTTCGCGCACCGCCGTGGAGTCGGTCGCCGCGCCGGTCGGCGGTGACGTCGAGCGCGCGGCGGCGGGAATCGTCGCGCTGGTCGACGCCGCGATGGCGAAGGTGCTGCGGATTGTCTCGGTCGAGCGTGGGCACGATCCGCGTGACTTCACGCTGCTGGCCTTCGGCGGCGGCGGTCCGCTGCACGCGTGCGCCGTCGCGGCCGACATCGGCGTCGCGCGCGTCGTCGTCCCACCGATGCCGGGCGTGTTCTCGGCGTACGGTCTGCTCGCGGCCGACGTGCGCGTCACCGCGGTCCGCTCGATCGTCGCGCCGGCCGGCGACCAGACGTGGACGCGCACGCGCAAGCTGTTCGACGCGCTCGCGCGCGAAGGCGACGCCGCGCTCGGCGATCAAGGCGTCGCGAAAGCCGACCGCAGCTTCCTGCGCGAGCTCGACTTGCGCTACGTCGGCCAGTCGACCGAGCTCGTCGTCACTGCACCGAAGTCGCTCGAGGACGCGGTCGAAGCGTTCCACGTGCGCCACGAACAGCGCTACGGCTTTGCCGCGCGCCAGGATCCGGTGGAGATCGT
Source organism: Candidatus Eremiobacterota bacterium (assembly GCA_019235885.1). Classification (GTDB taxonomy): domain Bacteria; phylum Vulcanimicrobiota; class Vulcanimicrobiia; order Vulcanimicrobiales; family Vulcanimicrobiaceae; genus Vulcanimicrobium. Next base: position 59,504 of record JAFAKB010000016.1, read on the forward strand.
CACGGCGCGCGTCGTCGGCATCGGCACGACGCCGAAGCCGCGGCTCATCGCCGCCGCCGCGCCGGCGAAACGCGCGCCGGAGCAGCGCGCATTGCGCGAGCGCCGCGAGGTCTTCGACGGAAATACTTTCGTCGAGACGCCGGTGTACGCGCGCGCGCTGCTGCGCCCGGGCGATGCGTTCGAGGGGCCGGCCGTCGCCGAACAGTACGACGCGACGACGTACGTCGCGCCGAGCTGGAGCGCCCGCGTCGACCCGTTCGGCAACCTCGTTCTGGAGAACGCCCGATGATCTCCGCGCTCGACCCGATCACCGCAGAGCTCGTCGCGTCGGCGCTCGTGTACGCGAGCGAGGAGATGGGGATCGCGGTGCGCGACGCCGCATACTCGCCGAACATCAAGGAACGGCTCGACCACTCCTGCGCGCTCTTCGACGCGCGCGCGCGGCTCGTCGCGCAGGCCGAGCACATCCCCGTCCATCTCGGCTCGCTGCCGTGGGGCCTGCGCCGTTCGCTGAAGTGGCTCGAAGAGCGCGGGCGCCCGCTCGCGCGCGGCGAGATGGTTGTCGTCAACGACCCGTACCTGTCCGGAACGCATCTCAACGACGTCACGGTGATCCGCGCGATCTACCACCGCGACCGGCTCGTCGGCTACGCCGCGAACAAGGCGCACCACACCGACGTCGGCGGCGCGGTCCCCGGCTCGATGCCGCCCGACGCGCGCGATCTGTTCGCCGAAGGCGCCGTGTACACGCCCACTCTACTCGTGCGCGACGACCAGGTCGTCGACGAGACCGTCGAACTGCTGCGCGCGAACTCGCGCACCCCCGAAGCGCGCGCCGGCGACTTGCGCGCGCAGATCGCCGGCAACAACGTCGGCGAGCGGCGCTTCCTAGAGCTGGTCGAGCGCTACGGGGTCGATTTCGTCGAAGCCGCGCTCGACAAGGCGCTGGCCGACGGCGAGCGCCGCACGCGCGCCGCGCTGCGCGAGCTCCCCGACGGCGCGGTGACGCACGAAGACGTCATGGAAGACGAGCGCGGCGAGCCGACGATCGTGTTGCGCGTGCGGCTCGACAAACGAGCCGACACGCTCGTCCTCGACTACGCCGGAACCGCGCCGCAACGCGCGATGCCGCTGAACGCCGTCTACGGCGTCACGCTCTCCGGCGTCTACTACGCGGTGCGCGCGGTGACCGATCCGCGCATCCCGATGAACGACGGCTCGTTCACGCCGATCACCGTCCACGTTCCGGAAGGGACGCTGCTCAATCCGCGCCGGCCCGCGCCGGTGAGCGCCGGGAACGTCGAAACGTCGATGCGCAACGCCGATCTCGTCCTCGGCGCGCTGGCGAAGCTGGCGCCGGGGCGCGTCCCCGCGCAGAGCGGCGGCTCGATGAACAATGTCATGATCGGCGGGCTCGACGGGGCCGGGAAGTCGTGGGCGTTCTACGAGACGAACGGCTGCGGAATGGGCGCGCGCCCGCACGCCGACGGAATCGACGGCATTCACGTGCACATGACGAACACGCTGAACACCCCGATCGAAGCGATCGAACGGCAGATGCCGATGCTGATCACCGCGTACGAGTTCGCCGAGTCGAGCGCGGGCAACGGCGAGCGGCGCGGTGGTTCCGGGCTCGTGCGCGGCTTCATGCTGCGCAACGGCATCGCGACCGCGTCGCTGCTCGCCGAGCGCCACGCCGTGCGCCCCCACGGCACCATGGACGGTAAGGACGGCGCGACCGGCGCGCACTTCTTCGTCAAAGCCGGCGCGGTCAGCGAATTGCCCGCGAAGACGTCGGTTCAGATGGAGCCCGGCGACGCGATCATCGTGCGCACCGCCGGCGGCGGAGGCTACGGCGATCCCGCGCAGCGCGATCCGGCCGCCCGCGCGCGCGACACGGCCGACGGGATCACCACGGCCGAATGACCGCCGCGGAGATTCGCGCGGCGATCCGCGCGGGGACGCTGAGCGGTCCGACGGAGCGCCTCGCGCCCGAGCGCGTGCAGGCGAATCTGGTCGTGGTCCCGCGCGAGTACGCCGACGAGCTGGCCGACTTGTGCGCGCGCAACCCAGTGCCGTGCCCGCTCCTCGAACGGCTCGCGGCCGGCGCGTTCGAGCCCAACTGCGCTCCCGGCGCCGATCTCCGTACGGATCTCGGCCGTTATCGCGTCTGGCGCGAGGGCGAGCTCATCGAGCAGCCGCGCGAGGTTCGCGCGCACTGGACCGGCGATCTGGTCGCCTTCCTGATCGGCTGCTCGTTCACGTTCGACCACGCGCTCACGCAGGCAAATCTCCCGGCGCGCCACTACGTGCTGAACTGCAACGTACCGATGTACCGCACCAGCGTCCCGCTCGCACCGGCGGGACGGCTGCGCGGCACGATGGTCGTCAGCATGCGCCCGTACAAACCGGCCGACGTCGAACGCGTCCGCGACGTGACGCGCCCGTATCGCATCGGCCACGGCGAGCCGGTCGCCTGGGGCGATCCCGCGCAGTTCGGCATCGCCGATCTGATGCGCCCCGACTACGGTGACCCGCCGGTCCTCGAACCGGGCGACGTCCCGGTCTTCTGGGGCTGCGGCGTCACCCCGCAAAACGTGATCGTCGCCAGCGGCGTCCCCTTCGCGATCACGCACGAACCAGGCCACATGTTCGTCACCGATCTGCTCCACACGGACATGACGGCGTTGCAATCAGGCATCGCTTCGCGACCCTGACGGCGCCGAAACCGTCGCTGACATTCAGCGGCTTCCGACTGCGTCGTGCAGGGCGCGGCCGATCTCGCTGCGCGAGTAGCCGCGGCGCACCAAAGAGTGCACGAACTCTGCGACCGCGTCGTGCAGCGCCGCGTGCGCGGCGCCGTCGCGCGTTGCGGGCGGCTTCACCGCGATGCGCGTCCCGCGGCGCCCGTCGGCTTCGATCCAGCCGTTCTGCTGCAGGTCCGCGTACGCGCGCGCGACGGTGTTCGGCGCGACGCGCAGATCGCCGGCGAGCTGGCGGACCGTCGGCAGCGGTGCGCCGGGCGGGAGATCGCCGCTCTGCACGAGCGCGCGCACTTGGTCGACGATCTGCTGGAAGGGCGGAGCGCTCGCGCTTGCGTCGACGACGATGAACGCGTCGGCGCTCACGCGCCCGCCGTCCGCGGCGTCCGCAGCCCCGCGGTGAACCACGACAGCAGCACGATCAGCAGGCCCACTTCGTACGTCAAGCGGAGGATCGTGCCGTCGGCGCCCATGTGCACCGACTGAATCATCGCGAGCGCGATCGGACAGAGCGAGAGGAACAGCAGATACGCGACGCGCGTGACGCGCAGCTGCTCGTCGACGTACGCGTCGATCGCGACGTCCTGCGCCGAGACGGCAGCCGGGCGGCGCGCGAGGCGCAGCGCCAGCGCGAGGATCACGATCCCGAACGCGCTCGCGATCGCGAGCTCGATGCGGCCGCCGAGTCCGCCGTCGACCGCCGCAAGCGCGAGCGAGCCGGCGATGAGAACGGCTGCGCAGCCGATCGCGATCCCGAGCGCCGGGTCGAAGGCCGGGCGCGGCCGCAGAACGGCGGCGCGGCGCGAGGCGCCGTCGGGATTGCGGCCTTCGAGCCGCAAGATGAAGATGGCGATCGCGAGGATCGCGATCGAGGCGAGCGCGACGAGCGCGTGCGGCCACGCCGCCGTGACGGCGCAGCACACGAGGACCGCGACGCCCATCCGGCGCGCGTCCGTCTCGACTTGCGGATCGTTGCGCCGCGCGATCGCCGAGTCGACCCGCGAGCGAAGAATCGCGGCCGCGTCGCGCTCGGCGGCGCTCGGTTCACGTCCGAAGAGGCGCGAGAGCCTCGCGCGCACAGCGAGCCGCAGCCAGACGTACTTGAACGTCGTGCGGTCGAGCTGCGCGACGTACCGCCGCGGCGCGAAGACGATCCACAGCGCCGCGAACCCGAGCCCGATCGCCACGCCGAAACTGAAGCCAAATTGAAAGTCGGTCATTGTACCAAGGGTCTAACACAGAACGAGCCTCTGTGTCAACGCCTTGGTACAAACTCGCGCTTTGGCTCAGACGGCCTTGACTTGCTCCTAAGTTAATAGTAGAGTGGCCGCGGACGCGATTCTTAAATTATTAAGACTTCTTGAATCGGAGGACGGCGTGAACAAAACGGGCCGGCGCGCGGCGTTCTGGGCCATCGGCTTCACGGCTCTGGCTTGGTGCTCAGCGCTCGCCGGAGCGTCCGCCGAGACCGGCGGAAGCCGCGGCGTTTTGGCGATCCCGACCGTGCAGCCGCCTCCGCCGCTCGCGCCGTCCGCCGAGCTCGCCACCTGGAAAGACGCCGCGGTCGTCACGCTGCCGTGGGACGTGCAGCACCAGAAGGCCGCTTCGCAAGAGTCGACCGCCCGCATCGCGACCGACGGCGCGAACATCTACGTCCGCTTCGACGTGAAACAGCGCGAGGCGCTCCTCGTGCAGCAGCACACCAACGACGTCGGCGACGGGACCGACGACGAAGTATGGATCGACCTGTGGCCGAACGGCACCAGCGGGTTCTACTACCAGTTCGCCGCGACTTCGAACGGCACGCACTACCAGTACTCGTCGGAGAACACCGCGTACTCGCCGACCTGGACTTCGTTCGGCGCCGCGTACCCCGGCGGTTTCACCGTCACGATGAAGATTCCGGTCGCGGTGATGCGCGGCTCGGGAAGCGCCGGCGGCTGGAAAGTACAGTTCGTGCGGATCGTGCGCTCGACCGGCGAGCGGCAGATCTGGAGCTACGGCCCGGCGCAAACCAACGGCGACGACGTCACCTACGCCGGAACGCTGAGCGGGATGGCGTCTGCCGTCGCGTCGCGGCCGAAGCCGCGCGTCGCACCGTACCTGCTGAGCGGCATCGGCTCGAGCCGTTCGGGGCTGACGACCTCGCGATTGGGCGGCGACTTCTCGATCCCGGTGACCGCGACGTCCTCGGTCTACGGCACGATCCATCCCGACTTCTCGAACGTCGAGATCGACCAGCAGACGATCTCGCCGACGGCGTACCAGCGCTCGTTCAACGAAGTGCGGCCGTTCTTCACCCAAGGCGCGAGCTTCTACGACAACTTCTCGTGCGATGTGTGCCCGTTCATCGCGCAGCTCTACACGCCCTCGATCCCGACCCCGCGCGACGGCTACGCGTTCGAGGGGAAACAGGGCCGGTTCTCGTTCGCCGGCTTCGATGCGGTCGGCACGAGCCGCAACGACGGTGCGACGTCGGTGGCGTATCGGACTCCGGACAACCACTGGTCGTTCAACGCGCAGACCGTCGCCGCGAACCAGCCCGGCCTCACCGACCATACCGACACGACCGGGGTCTCGTACAACGACAACAAGCACGTCAGCGCGTACTTCGACTACGGCAACGACCACGGCACCAACGTGCTCGACGGCTCGCAGGCGCAGCGATACGACGCGGGGACGTATATCTACAGCAACACCTTCGGGTTCGCGGTGTCGGCGCGCAAGGTCGGCCGCTACTACGAACCGGTCGACGGGTTCGTGCAGCACGCCGACATCGCCGGCTACGCCGTCTATGCGGACAAGATCTGGCTCTTCGACAAGAAGTCGTGGCTGAACAGCGTCCAGTTCGCCACGCTCGATGACCGCTACCACGGCCACGACGGCGCGCTGAACCAAACCGACTCCACCGTGTTCCTCGACATTCTCACGCAGAGCCGCATCGACATCAACACGACCGTCGGCGCGAGCTATCTGCGGCTCGACAGCGGAGTTTTCACGCCCATCTCGCAGAACGGAATCGGCGTCACTTGGCACAGCGGCACGGCGAACAACCCCGGCAGCGTGGGATTCCACGGCTCCTCGTCGACCCCGACCTCGATCGTGTACAACACCGGCCGCTTCGGGCCGGGCCGGGTCGACTCGTGGGTGCGCAGCTCGACGATGCGGGCCGGATCGCGCGGCACGCTGTCGCTCGAAGTCGACGACACGCTGGGCTACGAAGACAACGGCACGACGAACGTGCAGTGGCTCGAGCGGCTCGGCTACAGCTACGCGACCGGGAGCAACTCCTCGCTGGCGGTCGGCGTGCGCCGCATCATCGGCACGCCGCCGATCGTCGACATCCGCGCGCTGCCGAGCTTTACCAGCGCATGGAACCTCTCGTTCGCGTTCCACCGCCGCACCCCGCACGACGAGCTCTACTTCGCCTGCGGCGACGCCAGCCAGCTTTCAACGCTCCCGCAGCTCGTGCTGAAGTTCATCCACTACTTCGGTGCCGAGAAAGGCACCTGATCAGACGACGCCGCTCTCCGCGATCGACAGCGTCGCCGCGGCGCAGTCGATCTCGGCAAGGGCGCCGTAGGGCAGCGTGAAGATCGGGTCGGTGTGGCCGAAGTCGAGGCCGGCGAACACCGGCAGGTCGACGAGGCCCGCTTCGTCGAGTGCGTGCACGACTGCCGCGTCGTAGTCGGCGTGACGTTCCGGCGGCATGTCGCCGCCGGGGCGGGCGAACAACATTCCGGCGAGGACCTGCAAGATGCCCTGCGCGGCGAAGTTGCGCAGCCACCGCAAAACCGACGCCGGCCCGGGCGCGTCTTCCGAGGTTTCGTAGAACAAGATCGCGCCGCGCCACGCCTCGAGCGGCGGCCACCACGGCGTTCCCTTGAGCATCTCGAGCACGTCGGCGCAGCCGCCGAGCAGCGGCCCGCGCGCGACGCCGTGTCCTTGCAGCACGCGCGGTCCGGTCGAGGGGTTCAGCGCGCGCGTGCGATCGTTCAGCGACGGATCCGCCCAGTCGAGGAACTCCGCCGTCCAGCCGCCGCGGTTCGGCTCAATCGTTCCGATCCGCTCGGCTTCGAAGAGCGTGCGGCGTACCGAGTCGGCGCAGTAGTCGAACATCCCGCCGTTCTCGGCGAAGCCCGCCATCACGGTAGGGCCGTAGAACGAGCTCAGGCCGGCCTTGAAGCACGCGAGGTGAATCGACGTCGCGTCGGAGTAGCCGAGGAAGATCTTCGGATTGCGTGCGATCGCCCCGATGTCGAGGTGCGGAAGCACGCGCACCGAGTCTTCGCCGCCGATCGACGCGATCACCGCGCGCACCGCCGGGTCGGCGAACGCGGTTTCTAGGTCTGTAGCGCGCGCCTGCGGGTTGCGCGCGAGCCATTCGGGATCGGCGAGCGCGTGCGGCATCTCGACGACTTCGAGCCCGAACATCTCTTCGAGCGCGCGGCGGCCCAGCGCATAGCGGGCGGGGTGCGCGCCGGGCCCGCCCCACGACTGGCTGACGACCGCGACGCGGTCGCCGCGGCGCAGGCGGGACGGTTTGACGAGCGGCATCGCCGCGCGAGCTTAGTGCGTCGCGGTAGCGTTTGCCTGCGGAACGACCCGGTACGCGGCGATCTTCTGGTCGGGATCCATCCGCAGCTCGATCAGCATCGTCCCCTTGTCGAAGCTCGCCTCGTAGACGTAGCGCCCGGTGCTCGGATCGCTCGAATTCGGCTTGAGCCCTTGGTATGCGCCGAGCGCGCGCATCTTGTCGGAGAGGTCGCCGAGCGAGGCGCGCGTCACTTGCGCCTTCGCCGCGTCGTCGAAGTGCGCCGTCGTCCCGTCGTAGTCCGCATTGTACACGCTGCGCGTCGTCTGGTCGGCGAGGACTTGCGGGTCGACACGGTTCTGCGCGCACGCGCTCGCCGCGATCGCGAAGGCGACCGCGGCGGCGGCGACGTGGATCTTCACCGGGCTAGAACGCGCCCCAGCCGTACGACGTGCTCGCTACGCGGACGGGGGCCGGAGCGTTCCTCGACGCGCGCGCGCCGGCGACGAGCGGGTGGAAGGCCGGAGCGGCGGGCTGCGCGGCGACGTTCTGCGCCGGCCGGCTGCGCGTCATCGCGAGCTCGTGCCGCAGGCGCAGCACCTCTTCGTGCTGGACCGCGACCTCGTGCTGGTAGTTCGAGACCAGAGCGGCTTCGTGCGAGTAGGCGGAACGCTCGGACTCGTACGCGGCTTCAGCGTTGTTCGCCTCGGCCTGCGTCTGGGCTTGACGGCGGTCGTACTCGGCGTACTTCTGGTGAACTTTGCGGTTGTGATTGATGATCAGCAGCGCTGCGGCAGCACCGCCGAGGATGATGTTGCGGGTGCTTGCGGCGCCGTCCGCGAGCGCCGGCGCGGCAGGCAGGGCGGTCGCCGCGAGCGAGGCGGCGAGCGTGAGACAAGCAAGGCGGCCTTTGGTCATTCGAACATCTCCTTGGTTCCTGTCGTACCCAACGCCGGGCGTTTCGTGTGCGGTTCCGGACGCAGGCCGGCGTGACGCCGATCAAAAAGGCGCACGCGGGTGCGGGCGTACGCCCGGTCTCTTGCCATGAACCGCGCTCGAGCGCGTCGGCGAAATGGTTGAGCCGACCGCTCGGCGGAGAGTAGCCGCATGCGAAAGACCGTGGTTCCCGGCGTTTGGTCGTGGTCGCGCTGGCAAGCCGACCGCGCCCTTGACTTCAACGGCTTCTTCGTCGAAGCCGCGGAGAGTAATTTCGTCGTCGATCCGATCGAGCCGGGCGAGGAGCTGCTGGCCGATTTGAAGGAGCGCGGCGTCGCCTCGGTGGTGATCACCAACCGCGACCACGAGCGCGCGACCGCCGCCCTCGTCGCGGCGACCGGGGCCAAGGTGATCGCGAGCGCGCTCGACGCGCCGCTGCTGACGAGTCCGGTCGACCGCACCGTCGAGCCCGGCGAGCTGGTCCACGGCTGGACGGTGCTGGGGCTCGACGGCTTCAAGACGGCCGGCGAGATCGTGCTCTACGACCGCGCGCTGCGCACCGCGATCGTCGGCGACGCGCTGTGGGGAACGCCGGCCGGCGCGCTCACGCTGATGCCGGACGCGAAGCTGGCCGATCCGGCGCGCGCCGCGCTCTCCGCGCGGCAACTCCGCATGTACTCGGTCGACAACCTGCTGGTCGGCGACGGCGCCTGCGTGTTCGGGAACGCGCACGACGTTATCGGCGCGATGCTCGAGGCGCGCGAGGGCGTCGCGGTCGAACGCATCAATCTCGACGAGTTGCGCTGGATCGCCGACCAGCACGACCCGAAGCCGTTCACCGGGTATTCGGCGGAAGTCGGACGGCTGATCGGCGCACAGAAGCTAGGTTATGCCGTCGGGAAGCTGCGCACGGGCGAGCACTATTGTCCGTACCATTGGCATACGGCCGAAGAAGAGCTGTTCGTCGTCATGTCGGGGAACCCGACGCTGCGCACGCCGCGTGGAACCTTCGCGTTGCGGCCGGGCGACTTCATTGCGTTTCCGACCGGTCCGGTGGGTGCGCATCGCATCTGGAACGACGCCGAAGAAGACGCCGTCGTGGTGATGATCGCGAACATGGACGCCAGCGACGCCTGCTACTATCCGGACTCGCGCAAGCTCATGGTCGGCGATCCCGGCGCGGTGCTGCGCGACAATCCCGAGCTGGACTACTTCGAGGGCGAGACGGTCTGACGGGGTACGAACGAAGGTGATGCTGCCGCTGCTGCTGGCGGCGGGGATCGCCGCCGCGCCCTCGCCGTGCCCGTCCGATCTGCTGGTCGCGAACCCGCGGCTCAAGGTCGTGCGCGCGCGCGACCGCAACTTCGACAACTACGTCGTCACGATCGACATCGAGAACCGCGGCCGCGACAACCAGCCCGACGGGACGCAGCAACATCTCGAGCTCGCGCAGCACGGCCGCGTTCTCGGAACGCAGCCCGTTCCGCCGCTCGGCGCCGGCGAAAGCTACGCCGCCGCGTTTCGGGTGCAGCTTCCGCACGCCGGCCGGCGCGCGCCGTTCGTGGTCGAGTTCCGCTACGTGCTCGATTCGCACAATGCGTCGCGCGCGAACTGCACGAGCGCGAACGACCGGCTGACCGCGACGCTCTGATGCGGGTCGGCCTCGTTCGGCGCGGCGCGGACGAGGCGACCGTCACGCTCTCCGCGTACACCACCTTCCCCGAGGGCCCGCTGCGATTGCGCTACGCGACGCGCACCGGCGCGCTGCTGCGCATCGACGGCGCGGTGCGCGGCGCGTTCGACGTGATGCACGAGACGATCGATCTGCCGCCGCTTCCCGGCGCGCACGAGATCGTGCTGGAGGTCGAGCGGCGGTCGCTGCCGGTCTCCGGGCTGCCGGCCGGCGACGGTTGGAAGTGGCGGTTGATGCTCGCGCGCGCCGCGCAGAAACCGTCGCTGCACCTCGACGTCGAATCGCGCGGCGAAGCGCCGCGCGGCGAGGCGATCGACGTCCCGCTGGTCGGCCACGCGCACCTCGACGTCGCCTGGCTGTGGACGTACGACGCGACGCGGCGCAAGGCGCTGCGCACCTTCGCCACCGCCCTGCGCGAGCTCGAGCTGGACGCGCGCTACGTCTACGCGCAGAGCCAGCCGCAGGAGTACGCCTGGGTCTTCGCCGCCGAGCGCGACGTCGCCGAACGGATTCGCGCGCACGCGCACGGCCGCTGGGACGCCAGCGTCGCGGCGCTGTGGGTCGAGTGCGATCTGCACGCGCCGAGCGGCGAGTCGGTGTTGCGCCAGTTCGCGCACGGGATAAGCTGGATGCGCGAGCACGCCGGGATCGAGCCGAACGTCGCCTGGCTGCCCGACACGTTCGGCTTTCCGTCGACGTTCCCGCAGCTTGCGGCGCACGCCGGCGTCCCGTACTTCGCCACGACGAAGCTGCAGTGGAACGAGACGACGCGCTGGCCGTATCCGCGCTTTCGCTGGCTCGGCGACGACGGCTCGGCGGTGCTCGCCGCGGTGCTCGACTCGTACGACGGCAACCTGAGCGACGCGCGGATCGAGCGCGCGCGCGAGCGCGCCGAAGTGCTCGTCGTCGGCTACGGCGACGGCGGCGGCGGGCCCGCCGACGCCGATCTGGCGCGCGCCGGCGAAGGCTCGCGCGGCTGGACGCGCGTCGACGACTGGTTCGCGACCGCGGTCGAGCGCGAGACGCTGCCGCAGTACCGCGGCGAGCTCTATCTGGAGACGCACCGCGGAACGTACACGACGCACCACGACGTGAAGGCGCGCAACGCGGACCTGGAGCGCGCGCTCGCGCACGCGGAGGAGCTCGCCGCGTGGTGCGTCGCGGTGCGCGCGCCGGCGTCCGTCCGCCGCTCGCTGGCCGAAGACCTGCGCAGCGCGTGGCGCATCGTCTTGCGCGCCCAGTTCCACGACGTGATCACCGGAACGGCGATCGGCGCGGTCTACACCGACGTCCACGCCGAGTACGGCCGTGCGCTCGCGATCGCGGCGCGCGTTCAGGACGCGGCGATCTCCGTCTTGCCGCGCAGCGACTTGCGCGTCGTTGCGCCGCCGCCTCTCGCGCCCCGCCGCGACGAGCGCGGGTGGCTCTTTGAAAACGCCTACGTGCGCGCGCGCGTCCGCGACGACGGCACGCTGGTCGAGCTGAGCGGCGTGGAAGGACCGAACCTGGTCGCGCTCGCGAACGGCATCGCCGCGTACGCCGACAAGCCGGCGAAGTGGGACGCCTGGAACATCGACGCGGGCTACGAACGCCGGCCCGTTCGCGTGCGTCCGGCCGGTGCATCGGAGGACGACGGCGCGCTGCAGGTCCAGCTCGCGGTCGGCAAATCGTCGGCGCTCACGATGCGCGTCGCGCTGCTCGAGGACGAGCCGTGGCTGCGCGTCGACCTCGCCGTCAGCTGGCACGAGAACCGCGTCCTGCTGCGCGCCGAGCACCGCATCGCGCTGCGCGCGCGCGAGGTGCGCTACGGCCAGCCGCACGGGACGCTGACGCGCACGGCGTACCCCGATACCGACGCGGAGCGCGCGAAGTTCGAAGTCCCCGGCCAGCGCTGGGCGCACGTCACCGACGGCGAGCACGGCGTGGCGGTCTTCACGCCCGATCTCTACGGCTGGAGCGGCGCCGGCTTGAACGACGGCGGCGTTCGGTTGGGCACCTCGCTGCTGCGCGCGCCGCGCTGGCCGGACCCGCTCGCCGACCGCGGCGAACAGCAGCTCGCGTACGCGTTCGTCCCGACGTCGGGTGCGACGATCGGCGCGCTCGAGCACGCCTGGACGACGTACGCGGAAGAAGACCGCGTGCGGCTCTTCACCTGCGAGGAGACGTCCGTCTTGATCGTCGCGACGTATCCGTCGGCCGACGGCAGCGGCGTGATCCTGCGCGTGCGCGAGTGCGACGGCGAGCGCCGCCGCGTCGCCGTCCGCTGCGGCGGCCGCATGCGCGAGGCGGTCCCGGTCGACGCCGTCGAACGGCCCCTCGCCGGCGACGCGACGCTCGCCGGCGAAGACCTCGTCTTCGAGCTCGGCCCGTTCGCGCTGCGCTCGTTCTTGGTCCGGTTTTGACCAGGGCAAGTCAGCGGCGCCGTCGCACTGTCATAGCCACTTGTCGTGGAGAGGTGTGTATCCGATGACTGAGGTACCGGGTTGGGTTCACGACCTGGTGGTCGGGGCGATCGGTATTCTCCTCGCCGCTGCCGCGACGTGGATCTTTATATCGATCCGCGCAATCGCTCGATCCGTGCGGTCTCGGGGCGGCCGGCGGACGGAGTCCGAGGGTTCGCACGCGCTCGTCAACGTCACGCCCCACGAATCGGCGGCGCGCGCCGCGCGACTGGAGCACTCGGCCGGTTGGAGCGTGCGGCGCCTCGCGACGCTCGCCGCGCTCCTCGCCGGTTCGATCGCGATCAGCTATTTCTGGCGCGAGCCGGTCGTGCGGGAAACAGTTTCACTCTTGCTTGTCCTCATCGCCGGCGTCGTGAGCGCGCTCGGCGGAAACTTCGTCTATGAGCAATGGCAGCGGAACCACGTTAGGGCGTTCGTCTCGCTGCCGTTCATCGCGGTCGTAGCGTCGGTCGGCGTCTCGGTCTACATCAACTTCGTCTCGAATCGGCTGCCGTCTCGCGCGCCGGAGACGCAACCGCTCGCAGCCGTACCCTCACCGGCGGGATTACCGTCCACAGTGTCGTCGCCGTCGGCCGCCGCCTCGCCCCCGGCGGCGAGCGCAGCACCGACGTCGACCGCGACCGCATCGGCTGAGCCGTCTGCCGCAGTCGCCGCTGGCACCGCGGCTCCTCTTCCCGATCGGCCGCCGACGATCATCGACATCGTGCCGCAAGTGCGCGGGCAAGACTACGCCGCGGCGGTTCGGTACTACATCGCATCCGCGCCGGAACTGTTGAACGACCGCGACATCGTGCTGAGCTACGTCGATCGTTTGATGTCGGGCAGCGATCGAGCTCCGTGCGGAATGGGACAGCTCAGCGAGTTCGACGTGCACCGGTACTATCCGCGCTGGGTGGCACGGATACGCACGGAGATCGCGAACGCGCGGGGCGACGTGCCGGTCGTGTTCCCGGCCCGGCTTGGAACCTATGACTTCGAGCAGAACCACTTGCCACTCGAGCTAAATGCGGACTCCGTCATACCGGTCACGTACGGAGACTTCGTCGGGGCGCGGTGCAACTTCGTCGAGCCCTATCGGCAAGTACTCGACGCGCGCGTCTATTATCTCATTCCGCCCCGCACCGTTCCGCAATACCTGAACCTCAACCGATCCCAAGCGGAGCACGTGCTGAACTTGGTTTCGGGACGCGAAGTCACCGTCAACATGCACGGGCGGATCACATACGTCGACGCACACTTCAGCGAACCATGGGGTTACGGCTTTGCCGCCACTTACGAGCCGAGCGAGGTTGCGGTCAAGTCGGGCGGCGTAGAAGTCTTCCACAAAGCGATCCGCTGAAGGAAGTCTTCGTCGCGGGCGCGCGGAATCGACTGGCAATGCGCGTCACCGACACTGTTCTATTCGACCTCGACGACACGCTGCACGACGACAGCGCCGCGTACCGGGCGGCCGCGCGCAGCGTCGCCGAGACAGTTGCGCGCGAGCGCGGGATCGATGCGCGCGCGCTCGCCGAGGCGTACGAAGATCAAGCGACGGCGTTTTGGTCGCAGCTCAGCGCCGAGCACCTCGGCCTGGCCATCGGCGACGAGCGCGAGCGGATGTGGGACGCCGCGCTCCGGGCGGTCGGGCTCGACGACCGCGCGCTGGCGCGCCGCGCCGCCGACGCCTACGTCGCGGCGCGCGCTGGCGAGCTGACGCTCTTCCCCGGCGCGCTGGACTTGCTGCGCGCGCTGCGCTCGCGCGGCTGCAAGGTCGGGCTCGTCACCAACGGCTTCGCCGCGACGCACCACGAGAAGATCGACCGGCTCGGACTGCGCGAGCTGATGGACGCGTTTTTCATCGCGGACGAGGTCGGGATGCTGAAGCCTGATCCGGCGCTCTTCCGCTACGCCTGCGAAGCGCTGGGGAGCGTGCCGGCGCGCAGCGCAATGGTCGGCGACCGCTACGCGCGCGACGTGGTCGGCGCTCACGCGGCCGGCCTCTTCACCGTGCTGCTGGACGTCCACGCGATCCCGATCCCGGACGGCGCCCCACAGCCCGACGCCGTGGTCCGCGACATCGCCGCCGTGCTCGATGTCCTCCCGGGCCTGCCAGATCCTCCTGCCGGCCCCAGGGGAGCGGCCCCCAGCAAGGCGAAGCAAGGGGCGTGACTACACCGCAACCGGTCGAGAGCGTCTTCTCCCGCGGGTGGGAGCTGCTGACGCGCAATTGGATCATCATCGTCCCCGGCATCGTGATCGGGGCGATTCTGGGCGTGCTGAGGGTCGTGCTCGCACCTCCGGCAATGTACACGACCGACGCCGCCGGAACGACCGTCTACAACACCGGGGCGCTGGGCGCGACCCTGCTTTCGACAGCGCTGCTCAGCCTGGTCGGCCTGATCGCATACATCGCGAACCAGGCGTTCACCACCGGGATGGCGGGCGCGGCGTGGCAGCGCGGCGTCGCGACGCTGGCCGACGGCGTCGCGGCGTTCCAAGAGGACGCCGGCCGGATCATCATCACCGCGATCGGCCTGATCCTGCTGGCGATCGTCGCCGTCATCCTGTCGATCCCGACGATCGGAATCGCGCTGCTGGCGTTCTACCTCTTCACGCTCTACGCGATGCCGGCCGCGATCGTCGGGAACAGGCCCGGCTTCAGCTCGATCGCCGAGTCGTTCCGCATCACGCTGGCGCGCTTCGTTCCGACGCTGATCCTCGGCATCGTGATCTTCGTGATCACCTTGGTCGCGACGTTCATCGCGGCGGTCCTGCACGCGATCCCGTTCCTCGGCCCGATCGTGGGCGGAATCCTGACCCAGATCGTCGTCGCGTACGCGACGCTGGTCGTCGTCGGAGAGTACCTCAACCTGCGGAACACGGGCGCGATCGCGCCGCCCAGCACTCCGAACACGCCGGGCGCGCCGGTCGTCTAAGCCGACTGTCTGGACCCGTTCGGTGCGCAACGGGACCGCACCGAGCCGGGTCTAAGATCAGGTCATGCCGGACGCGAGCACCCACGCTCTCGATGCGATCGTCATCAAGGGCGCGCGGGAGCATAACCTCAAGAACATCGACCTGACGCTCCCTCGCAACAAGCTGATCGTAGTAACGGGCTTGTCGGGGTCGGGCAAGTCCTCGCTCGCCTTCGACACCATCTACGCCGAGGGACAGCGCCGCTACGTCGAGTCGCTCTCCTCGTACGCCCGGCAGTTCCTCGGGCAGATGGAGAAGCCCGACGTCGACTACATCGAAGGGCTCTCGCCGGCGATCTCGATCGACCAGAAGTCGACTTCGCGCAACCCGCGCTCGACGGTCGGCACCGTCACCGAGATCTACGACTACCTGCGGCTGCTGTACGCGCGGATCGGCAAGCCGCACTGCTATCAGTGCGGGCGCCAGATCAGCTCGCAGACCGCCGAGCAGATCGTCGACCAGATCCTCGCCTTCCCCGAAGGGACGCGCATTCAGCTGCTGGCGCCGGTGATCCGCGGCCGCAAGGGCGAGTACACCAAGCTGTTCGAGGAGATCGCGAAGGAGGGCTTCGCGCGCGTGCGCGTCGACGGCGAGCTGCGCGAGCTCAAAGAGAAGATCGAGCTCGACAAGAAGCGCAAGCACACCGTCGAGGTTATTGTCGACCGGCTGGTGGTGAAGCCCGAGGTGCGCGCGCGGCTCACCGACTCGATCGAGACGACGCTCAAGCTCTCGACCGGGATCGTCACCGTGCTGTACCAAGCGCAGGTCAAGGCGAACGCGGAGACGGCGAAGCCGGCCGAGGTGTGGACCGAAGCGACGTTCAGCGAGTCGTTCGCCTGCGCGTACTGCGGGATCTCGTTCCAGGAGCTGGAGCCGCGGCTGTTCTCGTTCAACTCGCCGTACGGCGCGTGCCCGGCGTGCAGCGGCCTGGGCGTGAAGATCGAGATCGACCCGTGGAAGGTGATCCCCGACCGCACCAAGTCGATCGCCGGCGGCGCGATCGTCCCATGGTCGAAGAACCTCGGCAGCGGGCGCTATCCTTCGACGAACCCGTACTACATGCAGCAGGTCGAGCGGCTGCTGCGCTCGCGCCGCTGCAAGGCGAGCACCCCCGTCGAGCTGCTCCCGGACGACGTGGTCGACACGATCCTGTACGGCGCCGACAAGAAGCAGAAGTTCGTCTACGAGTCGCGCTCCGGCCACCAGTGGGAGTACGAATCGCAGTTCGAGGGGGTCGTCAACAACCTGCAGCGCCGCTACAGCGAGACCTCCTCCGACTACGTGAAGGAAGAGATCGAGAAGTACATGAGCGCGTCGACCTGCAAGGTCTGCCAGGGCGCGCGGCTCAAGCCCGAGGCGCTCGGCGTCACCCTTGCCGGGAAGAACATCCACGAGACGACGACGATGTCGGTCGAAGCCGCGGAGCTCTTCTTCGCGACCTTCCGCCCCAACGAGCGCGAGCTGAAGATCTCGCATCAAATCCTCAAGGAAATTCGCGCGCGGCTCGGTTTCCTGAAGAACGTCGGGCTCGGCTACCTGAACCTCTCGCGCAGCGCTACGACGCTCTCCGGCGGTGAGTCGCAGCGCATTCGGCTGGCGACGCAGATCGGTTCCTCGCTGGTCGGCGTGCTCTACATCCTCGACGAACCGTCGATCGGACTGCACCAGCGCGACAACGACCGGCTCTTGGCGACGCTGGAGACGCTGCGCGACATCGGCAACACGCTGATCGTGATCGAGCACGACGAGGACACGATGCGCTCGGCCGACGTGATCGTCGACATCGGGCCGGGCGCGGGCGCCGAAGGCGGCTACATCCTCTCGGTCGGCGGGATCGACGAGATCGAGAACAACCGCGAATCGCTGACCGGCGCATACCTTTCCGGGCGGCAGTTCATCGCGATCCCGAAGCACCGCAAGAAGGGCCGCAGCATCCTCTCGGTGATCAACGCGAAGGCGAACAACATCCGCGGCGTCGACGTCGACCTCCCGCTGGGGACGTTCACCTGCGTGACCGGCGTGAGCGGAAGCGGCAAGTCGACGCTGGTCAACGAGGTCGTGGTCAAGGCGCTCAACCAGCACCTGCACCACCAGCCGCCGGGCGGAACGTACGGGCGCGTGAAGGGCGCGGAAGCGCTCGACAAGATGGTCGTGATCGACCAGTCGCCGATCGGCCGCACGCCGCGCTCGAACCCGGCGACCTACACCGGCGCCTTCGACCTGATCCGCGAGCTGTACTCGCTCACGCCGGAAGCGAAGGTGCGCGGCTACACGCCCGGCCGGTTCTCGTTCAACGTGAAGGGCGGCCGCTGCGAAGCCTGCCAGGGCGACGGCATCATCAAGATCGAGATGCACTTCCTGCCCGACGTCTACGTGCCGTGCGAGGTCTGCAAGGGCAAGCGCTACAACGCGCAGACCCTGGAGGTGAAGTATCGCGGCAAGACGATCTCCGACATCTTGGAGATGCGCGTCGACGAGGCGAGCGAGTTCTTCGCCAACATCCCGCGCGTGCACGGCAAGCTGCGCACGATCTGCGACGTCGGGCTCGGCTACATCAAGATGGGGCAACCCGCTACGACGCTCTCCGGCGGTGAGGCGCAGCGCGTGAAGCTGGCGACCGAGCTCTCGCGGCGTTCGACGGGCCGAACGTTTTACGTGCTCGACGAACCGACGACCGGATTGCACTTCGCCGATAT
>JAFAKB010000017.1 GCA_019235885.1 Candidatus Eremiobacterota bacterium
AGCTCTACCCGGGCGACTCGTGGCGCAACGCGTACACCGAGATTCGCCGGATCCTGATCGAGGACGGCTTCGAGTGGCAGCAGGGCTCGGTCTACTTCGGGAATCCGGAGCGGATCAATCCCGTGACGTGCGTGGTCGCCGCGCAGCGCCTGGCGCGCGAGCTGCCCTGGTTCACCGACTCCGTGCGCGACATCCGCATGCTGCGGATCGAGGAGAACGACGATCTCGGTCCGGCGGTGGAACAGCCGGCCCGCGCGCGCCGCCGGTAGCCTTACGTCAGGCCGGGGAAGCCGAGGCGTGCGAGCGCGGCGTAGGTGACGACGCCGGCGGCGGTGGAGAGGTTGATCGAACGGACCGCGCCGGGGCGCATCGGGATACGCAGCGCGCGGTCGGGATGCGCGTCGAGCAGCGATTGCGGTAGGCCTGCGGTCTCCTTACCGAAGACGAGCGCGTCGCCGGGCGCGAAGGCGGCGTCGGTGTAGGCGCGCTTCGCGCGGGTTGAGAGCAGCCAGAGGCGGCGTGCGGCGAAGGCGGCGAGGAACGCGTCGAGCGAGGGGTGGACGACGACGCCGAGCGCGTCCCAGTAATCGAGGCCGGCGCGCTTGAGCTCGCGGTCGTCGATCCGGAAGCCGAGCGGCTCGACGAGGTGCAGCGCGCAGCCGGTCGCCGCGCACAGGCGCGCGACGTTCCCTGCGTTCGGCGGAATCTGCGGCTCGACCAGCACGACGTGCAGCGGCGCGTCGCGCACCGCCTCCAGCGCGACCAGACGGTCCTGCGGCTGCGACGTCATCGTATCACCGCGAGCGCGCAGCCGGAATCAGCGGGTGGCGGCGAGCTCGGCGCCGTTTGCCAGCGCGACCAGTTCGGCGGTGCGCGCGCGCGGCGCGACCACGTACGAGACGCCGCCGTGCGCGCGAAAGATCATGTCGAGCGCGGCGCGCGGGTAGCGCGTGGCGACCGCCGGGTGCGCGGGGTCGTTCACCAGCACGTGCTCCGGCTCGACGCCGCGCACGACGAGGAGATGGCCGTCGCTGTGCTCGAGCGGCGCACCCGGCAGCTCGCCGGCGTTCCACCCGATCGAGATCGCGAGCGGCAGCCCCGCCGCGACGAACGCCGCCGCGTGGTCGATCCCGCGCAGGTACGCCACGACGCCGCGCAAGCCGCGCGCGCCGGCGTACGCGGCGTTGAACGCCCAGTTCCCCGTGCCGTTGTACGCCGCGTCGAAGACGCCGTGCGCCACGGTGGGCACGTCGGCGTCGACGCCGTGGAACTGGAGGAGCATCGCGAGCGACGCCGCGGAGCACCAGCCGCGCTCCTCGGGATGCGTCGCGAGATACTGCGCGAGCTTCGGGACCGCGAGCGTCTCGGCGCGCTTGCGCGGCGCGGCGCGCGTGTCGGGCGGCGGCGGAACGGCGACGGCGACGGCGTCCAATTCGGCGGTGCTCGCCACGCCGAGCGCGGTCAGCGGAACGTCGCTGCGCACGACGTCGACCTCGATCCGCGTCTGCTCGTCGGCGCCGTCGAGCGAGCGGCGCTCCTCGGGCGACCAGCGCACGTAGAGCAGCGGCTCGGAGACGCTCTCGTCGGCGCGGTGTGCGATCAGCGCGATGCCGCCGTGCGGCGCCGCGGTGTTCCACGAGACGACCGCGCGCGTCGCGCTCGGCACGCGCAGCAGCGCCTCTCTTCCCGGGCGCTCGATCAGCCGCAGCATGCGCGCCGGAGCACGTTCAAATGCTCCACTCCCAGCAGTTCCAGAAGCTCGAGATGTAGGTCGCCGGCTTCCAGTTCTGCATGTCGGTGTTCACCGCGGAGTAGGCGTTCTGCCAGTAGAAGAACACCGCCGGGACGAGCTCGTGGATGCGCGACTCTTCCTGCTGGTAGAGCGCCTTGCGCTTCGCGTGGTCGTAGGTGAGCAGCGCTTCGTGGCTGGCGCGCGTCACGACCGGGTCGTCGAGCCAGGTCGAATTCGTGCCGTGCGGCGGGATGAACTTGGCGCTCCACAAGCCTTCGTTGTCGGGATCGGGGCCGTTCGTCTCGATGGTGAACTCGGTGTCGTACTTGCCGGTGTAGACCGGGCCGTCGCGCGCGAAGAGCAGCGAGCCGGGATAGTTTTTGATCTCCAGGTCGATCCCAACCGCGCGGAGGTCTTGCTGCAGCTGCACCTCGGCTTGGATGTTCGACTGCTTCGAAGGCGTGGTCGAGACCGAGAAGTGCAGCGGAACGCCGGCTTTGAAGCGAATCCCGTTCGTGCCGGGCTGCCAGCCGGCGGCGTCGAGCAGCTTCTTCGCGTCCTCCACGTCGTGCGGGTAGGGCGGAATGTTCGGCGCCGCCCACGAGGTGGGGACGACGTCGCTGACCGAGATCTGGTTGTAGCCGTGGAAGATCGTCGCGCGCATGCGGTCCCAGTCGACCGCCTCGGCGACGGCGCGGCGCACCCGCACGTCGTGCAGCACGGGCTTCGCGATGTTGAAGGCGAGCCGGCGCCAGTTCGCGCTCAGCACCTTGGTCGTGCGCACGCCGGCGATCTTCGGCAGCTCGTCGATCTGGTTCTCGCCGACCCCTTCGTAGAGGTCGACCTCGTGCGTCTTCGTCTGCGCCAGCAGCGTCTCGGCGTTCGGGATGAAGACGTAGCTGAGATGCGAGAGCTTCGGCGGGCCGCGCCAGTAGTACGGGTTCGGCACGAACTCCAGCGACTGCCCGTGATTCCACGCTTGCAGCACGAACGGTCCGCTCGAGATCGGCTTCGCGTTGAACGGCGCTTGGTTGAGATCCGGGAGCTTCGCCAGCAGGTGCGCAGGGAGCGGCGGGAAGCCGGCGCCGCCGACCGCGAACACGCCCAGAATGCCGGCGTTGACCGCTTTGAGGCGCACGCGCGCGGTCCAGTTGTCGGTCAGCGTGATCGAGGCAATGTCGTCCCAGCCGATCGTGAGCCGCGTGTTGTTCTTCGGGTTCAGCACCGCGTGCCAGGTGAAGACGAGGTCGCGCGCGTCGTACGGCGCGCCGTCGGACCAGCGCATCCCCTTGCGGAAGTGCAAGACGATCGTTTTGCCGTCTTTGGAGATGCCGCCGTTCTGCAGCGTCGGAACCTCGGTGACCGCGGCCGGGACGAAATTGCCGTCGATGTCGTAGCGGAAGAGCGGCTCGAAGACGACGTACGCGATGTCGTTCGCCGCCTGCGTGTTGGCGAAGAGCGGGTTGAGCGTGTCGGGCTCGTACGCCGAGCCGTAGCGCAGGTGGCCGGGCTGCGTCCACGGATGCCGTCCGCCGCTCGCGCCGTTCGAGGGTGCGCTCTGCTCGGTCTTCGCGCAGCCGCCGAGCAGAACGGCGCATGCAGCCAGCAGCGCGAGCAGGTTCGAGCGAACGTCAGGCATGCAGAACCTCGGACTTCACGATGGCGGGAGCGATGGCGTCGTAGAACGCGTGCGGACCGCTGCGCACCAGATCGTCGCACGGCAAGCCCGTCTCGGCACGCGCGCGCTCGACGTGTGCGCGCGCTTCTTCTTCGCTGCAGTCGCGCGTGTTGAGCGCGATACCGACGACGCGCGCGGGCTTCACCGTCGCGCACAGTCCTTCGTAGGTGCGAATCAAGGTGCGGTACGAGAGGATCGGGACGTCGTAGTCCTCGATCGCGGTGCGCGCGACGCTGTGCACGAGCACGAGCGCGTCGGGCGCGCCGCCGAACAGCAGCGCCAGCGTCACCGGCGCAAAGGCCGGGTTGTTGATCCCGCCCTGTCCTTCGAGCAGCAGCAGATCGCGCGCACGGCGCTCGCCTTCGAGCACGAGCTGCTCGGCCGCGCCGGGCGCGAAGTCGGCGACGACGCGGTCGATCGCCGTTCCCCAGCCGGCGATCGCGATCCCGATTTGCCCGGTCGGCACGAACGCTGCGTCCACGCCGCGCTCGCGCGCCGCGCGCACCAGCTCTAGCGCGGCGGTCATCTTCCCGACCGCGGCGTCGCTGCCGACGGTCAGCACGATCTTCGCTTTGACGTCCCAGGCGGCGCCGGAGAAGAGCGGCGCCGCCGGGGGCAAGCGCAGGTCCCAGATGCGCGTGTCGTGCTCGCGCGCGAGCGCGGCGAACTCTTCGTCGTCGTTCAGCATCGCGTGCAGGCCGCTGACGATCTCGAGCCGCGCGCGCAGCGCGGCGGCGATCGCCGCGCGAAAGTCGTCGGGGAGCAGCCCGCCGGCCGGCGCGATCCCGACCAGCAGCGAGGTCGGTCCGAAGCGCATGCTCTCGTCGAGCGAGGCGACGATCGGCGCGTTGCTGCCGAGGTGCGGCAGCACGTCGCCGACGCGCTTGCCGGCGTAATCCGGATCGATGACGGCGACCACGGTATCCGAGGAGTACGCGATGACGCCGTGCGCCATCTTCGCCGCCCGCGACGTGAGCGCGTGCGAAGCCAGGACGACGTAGCGCCGGCTCAGCGGGCAATCTCCGCGGCTGCGCGCACGCCGAGTCCCGGGCCATCGGGAAGAACGATCTTGCCGCCGGCATAGGTAATGCCCGCGAAGGGATCGCGCGCGGTCAGAAACGGTCCGTCCAGATCGGCCCAGTCGACCAGCGGGCTCAGGTGCGCGGCGGCCGTGGTGAGGATCTGCGACTCGACCATGCAGCCGAGCATGATCTTCAGCCCCATCGCGCGCGCGGTGTGGATCATCTCGAGCGCGCCGCGGATTCCGCCGCACTTCACCAGCTTCACGTTGATCCCGTCAACGCAGCCGAGCAGCGCGGGAAGATCTTTCGCGTCCTTCGAGTCCTCATCGGTGACGATCGGGATCGGCGAGCGCTCGCGGATCCAGCGCAGCTTCTCCGGCGACCCGGCCGGAATCGGCTGCTCGCAGAACTCGATCTCGTATTTGCGCAGCGCGGTCAGCAGCTCGACCGTTTGCTCCGGCGTCCAGCCTTCGTTCGCGTCGATGCGGATCGTCCCGGTGTAGATCGAACGGATCGCCTCGACGGTCTCGACCTCCGCGCCCTTTCCGAGCTTCACCTTGAGAACCGGATGATCGATCACCTCGCGGACTTTCGCGACCATCTCGTCGACGCTCGCGATCCCGATCGTGAACGACGTTTGCGGCGTGCGCGCGGGATCGAGGCCGAGCAAACGCCACAGCGGACGATCGAGATCCTTTCCGACGAGGTCGTGCAGCGCGATGTCGAGACCGCAGCGCTGTGCCGGCGTAAGCCCGTCGAGGAGCCGCTCGAACGCATACGGGTCGTCGCCGAGCTCGAGCGCGGTCAGCCCGGCCGCGACGCTCGGCACGTCTTCGTCATAGCGCGCGTTCGGAGCGCTCTCGCCGAGCCCCTCGAGTCCGTTCCATCGCAGCCGTACGACCACGCTGCGGGCGCTGCTCTCCGACGACCGCGCGATGGTGAAGGTGTGCTTGAGCGGGAGCTCGAGCGGTTCGACTTCGATCTCGATGCGGCTCACGCCCAGCGGTTCCGCGGGAGCCGCGCGCTGCCTGCTCTCGTGTTCCGCACGCATAACCTGCTCGTTGTCAAGTCCTTGACGGCGGCGCGGCGATCCCGCACCATACCGGAGCGACGAGCACTGCGGCGGTTCGCGTAGGTTCTACGGTGGTAGACCAACGTCGTAACCAAGGGAGCATCAGCTCCGGATACGACCGGTTGTCCGGCCTTCATCGGCTGGCCACTGGGCGCCCGGGCCGCACCCACCTGCCATAGGCAGGTCTTCGACCTGAACCCAGACGGCCGCTGCGGTCTCGTCCCTCCTCCGCCTCAGCGCCGGGCGACCTGCAGCCGCTGCGCCTCCGCTTGCCGAAGCGCTTGGATCGCGTCGCCGATCAAATCCCACGCGCGCTCCTCAGCCGGCGCGTCCAGGATCAGCCACGCCCGGCTCGCGTGATCGGCGACCACGACCGGATCGTCGGCCGGGCTCGCGGTGAAGGCCGGGTAGCGGTCCTTCGCGCCGAAGCTCGCCGGGTCGGTGGGCGCGCTCGGGCACGCGCGGAGCCAGGCGCTGTCGACGTCCTTGAGCAGATGCTTCACCCCGGCCAGGTCCGCTCCGATCGTGCCCAGCGCGGGCGCGACGAGGATCGTCACGTTAGCCGCCTTGGCGGCGCGGCTGAAGGCCTTCGCCGCGACGACGGTCCCGACGAACGTCGCGGGCGGCACCTCGCCCGGCGGCGGGAGCGTCGTGCGGACGACGAGCGCCCCGAAGGCGCTCGCGAGCGCGAACAGATCGCCCGGGAGGTAGTCCGCGGCTGGGAAGCTGGCCGCTCCACCGGCTTTCGCCGCCGCGG
This sequence comes from Candidatus Eremiobacterota bacterium, assembly GCA_019235885.1. GTDB lineage: Bacteria > Vulcanimicrobiota > Vulcanimicrobiia > Vulcanimicrobiales > Vulcanimicrobiaceae > Vulcanimicrobium. The sequence continues at coordinate 6,262 of JAFAKB010000017.1, forward strand.
CCGCCGCTGCGGCGTCGAAGAGCCCGGGTGCGTCGAGGCCGAACGGGACGAGCCCGAGGTCGACCGCGACCTTGCGCAGCTGCGCGACGTATTCCGGGTCGGTGCGGGGAAAATCGGCGACGGCAGCAAGGACGCCGTCGGCGCCGAGCACGGAGGCGCAGCGCTCGACCCACTCCAACTGCGTGAGCTCGCCGGCGGCGAGCGGTCGTCGGAACGTCGAACTCGAAACAGCGATGCGCACTGCGACCGCTTTCCGCAGGAGGCCAGCGTGACCATTCGCCTTGATTGCCGGACGCGGCGGTGATCGACCGCCAGACGCTCGGAAACCTGATCCCGCTCGCCGCGGTCGTGATCGCGCTCGCCGAGTACTTCTTCGACCACAGCTCGCCGCGCTACACCAGCCCGTGGTTCTGGATCGCGCTCGGCTCGACCGTCGCCCTGCTGATTCTGGTGCAGGTGCTGCGCTTCACCGGGGCGCGCCCGCGCACGGCGGCGAAGCCCGACTACTCCGCGACGACGATCATGCGCCGCCGCAGCACGGATAGCGACGACCGAAGTTGAAGGTGCGAGGGAATCATGCGTGAGCGATCAGCTGAAGGTGCGCCGAACCGGCAAGTACTCCTGACCTTATTGCGCACCGACCGCGGCCGGTTGGAACGCGCAGGTGTCCGCCGAGCGGCGCTTTTCGGTTCCACGGCGCGCGGCGACGCGAATGCCGCCTCGGACGTCGATGTCTTGGTCGTACTCGATCCGGACGCACATGTTGGTCTGCTGGCCTTCGCGGCGTTGCAGGAGCATCTCCGCGGACTATTCGGGCGTGATGTCGACCTCATCAGTCGCGGCGCTTTGCAGCCGGATCGCGACGCTGCGATCCTAAAGGAAGCCGTCTGGGCGTTCTGACGCGTGGCTGATCCGGAGAGCCGTCGACTTCGCCGCTTGGACGACATCGTGAAGCATGCCGACGCGACGCGCGAGATGCTCGCAAACATGTCTCGAAGCGACTTTCTCGCCGATACCATCGTGCAGAAAGCCGTCTGCTTCGACTTGCTGTGTATCTCCGAGGCGACGGCGCGGCTTCTTGACCTCGATCCGGACATCGCCCAGCGGCAACCTCAAGTACCGTGGCCACAGGTGCGGGCAATCGCGAACGTCCTCCGCCACCAGTACGATCGCATCGACATGAACATCGTTTGGGACACCGTCAAAGGTGGCGATTTGGACGGACTTACCGCGGCCGCTGCGGATGAGTTGGAGCGCTCGAGTGCTTGATGGATCGCCATTAGGTGGGACGAGGCGCCGCGGCAAGAGGCCCCTTCGATGAACGGGGCGCCTGGGCCGCGACGGCGAAGCGATCTGCAGCGCCATCGCCCTAGCCGGTTGGGCGCGAATCCCGACGACCGAGGATAGACGCGACGATGCAACTGCTCGAACCCCAGACGCTTGCCGGACAAGATCCCGAGCTCTACGCCGCGATCGAGAACGAAGAGCGCCGTCAGCGCGACAACCTCGAGCTCATCGCCTCGGAGAACTATGCCAGTCGCGCGGTGCGCGAAGCGACGGCGTCGGTGATGACGAACAAGTACGCCGAAGGTTATCCGGGTCGCCGATACTACGGTGGTTGCGAGTTCGTCGATGTAGCCGAGCAGCTTGCGATCGATCGTGCCAAACAGATCTTCGGCGCCGAGCACGCGAACGTGCAGCCGCACGCCGGCGCGCAAGCGAATATGGCCGTATTCATGGCGGTGCTGCAGCCGGCCGACACCGTGCTCGGCATGTCGCTCGCGCACGGCGGTCACCTCACGCACGGCACGAA